>CAZCAK010000290.1:0-2855 GCA_964496605.1 uncultured Acidiferrobacteraceae bacterium
CGGGAAACGCATGCATACCGAGGCCCAGCGCGACGAGAATAACGGCGATAGCGGAGCCGAAATGCAGGAGACGCGAAGCCGGCGGTCGATGCAACGACCAACATGCGACGGCGAGCAACGCCAGCGGCACGATCGCGAGCCCGGATAACACGCCGCTGATATAGGCAAACGCGATCGATACCAAAAATGGAACTACCCAAGCGCGGCGCCATGGCAACCACAGCGCGATGACGCTGCCGAGTAATAGCACGTACGCGGACGACGTAACCGTATCGAGTGGCATAGCGTTATTGGTGTATCCCAATTGAAATCAGCGGGCCTTAGTGCGCATGATAATGCGGTAGCGACGCAATGCAATGGAACGCAGCGAAGTTCAGCGCTAAGAAAGAAAAACGGTGCGCGGTGCGCACCCTACTCACGCGTGAGTGAGTTCGCCACGCTCACCAACCGACCGGGGTACTGTAACAGGCGCATTTTGCGCAATGCGCACCGCTCTAATGTTTAACGACAGAAGTCGGGTGGGCGCGCGCAATGACCCGGAAAACAAACGCCAAATCATCTGCACCTTTGCCGACCGCGTGTAGGTGCGCGTGGCGTTCAACCGCGCGTATACCTTTAGCGACGAACGTAGGGTGCGCACCGCGCACCATGATCGTCTTCAACAACCGATCACTTCCGTTCGATCGTATCCGCCGCGACGCGCTCGCGGCGCGTCAGCAAAATGAACGGCAACGCCAATAACTGCAAGCCGGCGCCGACGATATAAGACAGCGGGTAGCCCCATACATCCGCGACCTTGCCGAGCGCCGGCTGCGCGACAACACCGCCCGAAGATGCGAGCAAATTATCGGACGACAGCACCGTCGCGCGCTGCGCCGAAGGCACCAACGCGTTAATGAACGCATCGCGAATCGGCAAGCTTGCGGCGAATACAATCGCCCAAATCGTGAGCAGCACCAAGGCGAGCCAAAAATATTGCGCGAGACCGAGTAAGGCCAAGGCCGCGGCGCTGATCAAGCCGCCGACGAACAAGAAGGATGTCGCGCGGCGAAATAGTCGATGCACGTAGGGCACGAGCAACCCGCCGACGATTTGCGCGCCGGCGACAATGGTCGCGGCGAGACCGGCGATCGCGTACGAATCGCTGCGTCCATAAAGCTGCAACAAATACGGTTGCATCGCATAGAAGGCGTAGATGCCGACACCGGCGCTGAACGGCGCCGCCAGCATCAGCCAGCGCAACGGCCGATTACGCAAGCCGTAATTCCAAGTCGCCAACAGAAGGCTGCGGGTTTCTTTTAACATCGACACATTCCGTTTCGGCGTAAATCCGATGTCGTGCATGAGAAAGAATGTCACCACGAACGTCAGCGCCAGCACCACCACGCGCACGATATAGGGCACACCGAGATTGGTCATTTGCGCCAGCGCGCCGCCGGCCAAGGTGCCGGATAACATCGCAATCCCTTCGGCGATCTGGCCTTTTGCGAATGCCGTTTGGAGCGTGCCTTGATACTGCGTCGCCTTCAACCCGTCCACCAGCCAAGCGTCGGTCGCACCGGAAAAAAATGTAAACCCTAATCCCAATAATATCGACGCCAGCGCGAACGCCCACAGCGGCGCGCCGATATGCCATATCCACAAATACAAAAGCGTTGAGATCACCAAAGTCGCGGAGCCGAGCAAATACGAAACACGTCGGCCGAACATATCAGCGACGATGCCGGTCGGCACCTCGAACAACACCATACCCGCCGTAAAGAAGGCGTTAGCGGCGAACGCCTCGGTAACCGTAAGACCGGCGTCGAGCAGAAATAGCGTATTGATGCCCCAGATGAGCGAGGAGGCGAAGGTCGAGAGCAGCGTAAGCGTAACGTAGGTTTTAAGGATCTGCTCGGCGGTTGTTGTCATTTGCGCCTAGTGTAGCGCGGCACACCGACTCGCATAAAAACCAGAATAGACGCGCCCGTCTGTAGAATACGAGCCGCTTCGCGTCCGTGCTCGACAGCACTTAGGATCCTTCCCGTCGCGCGGCGAATGCCGCACTATTTGATGGCGCCGCTACGTCTACTTTGCCGACGCGACGCTGCCCTTCGCCGTTTCTCGGAAGCGCTCGATCGCGCCTTGATGGTCTTGATATTCCATCTTGCCCGTCGCCATCTCGGATTCGTATGCCGCGAGAAAGCCCTTATAGGCACGCGCGGCGCCCTCCTTATTTTTATTACGCTCGGCGATTTGCTGCGCCAGCATGAAGCCCAATAAATGATGCGGCGCGGATTGGCGCATCTTGTCGAGCTGCGCTTGCGCGCTTTTAACATCGTCCGCGACCAAATGAATCAAGGCCACGTGATAACGTGCGTCCTCATCCAAGGCGCCGACATTCTCATATGCCTGTAACGCCATCGGCGTGAAGCGCGCCGCCTCGGCGGCATCGCCTCGCTCCGCCGCGGCCATAATGCGATTGTACAAACGATCCGCCGCTTCGCGCGGCGACATGCTGGAAAGATCGACCGCACTCGGCACATCGCCCGCCGCCGCAAGCGGCGTCGCCATCTCCGGCGCGGCGCGGCGTTCGCCGTGAGCAAACCACGAGCCCAAGGCGACGATCAGCGCGAACACAGAAATACCGAGCGCAGTCCACGACACAACAGGAGAAACGTTGCCCACCTTCGCGCGCGCCGAGCCATCAGAAGCGCGAGCGGGCGCACCGCAATGACTGCAAAACTTACCCGCGGTAGTCTTGCCGCAGTTCGGGCATTGAATCGACTCGATGGCCATCGCATTACCTTTGATTAAATAATGAGGCGCTAAGGCTAGAGGAATTCGCGGCGCTTGAAAATCACTGACCGCTCCGC
>CAZCAK010000291.1:0-2852 GCA_964496605.1 uncultured Acidiferrobacteraceae bacterium
GCGAGCGCCTCGGCATCGACCGGCGATGCATCGCGACGATAAGATGTACCGGTTTCACGAATTTCGGTTACGGTTGGCGTACCGCTCAACCACCCGACGCTCACCTTAAGCGCGTTGGCGATATCGATGAGGTGGCGCGGCCGGCGCACCCGCCCCGCCTCAATTAATTGTATGGTTTGCGGTTTAATGCCGACCGCGCGCGCCAGGGCTGATTGACTCAGACCGGCGGCCTCGCGGGCGTAACGTAAGCGCTGTGCCAAGGTTTGCATGTGCGTATTCTATACAATTATTATTGTAATTTACAATTAAACTTGTTATAAAGTTCGCGGTTACGGAAGGAGAATACGGACATGAATGCCTGCAGTAAACCGGGTAGCCGGGCAAATACCCCAGCAAATACCAAACCGCGCCATAACAAGCCGAGCAGCAAACCACTGATCGATAAACCGAACGCACACGCGCTCCTCGCGCGAAAAGTTCGCTTCCTGCGATTTTTGCGCGGCTGGACTCAGGAAGATCTCGCGATCGCGGCGGGCTTGCACCGCTCCTATGTGAGCGTGATCGAACGCGGTGCGAGCAATTTAAGCCTCAATAATGTTGAGCGTCTCGCCGAAGCGCTTGAGGTCGACGTCGCGGAATTGTTCGTAGAATCGCCGAATCGCCAACCCTAACGCGAATGAAAACGAAAATAGGGTGCGCGCCGGCATTGAGTGATGGGTACTGCGACGGATTTACAACAAACTCAATTGCGCCTGCGGTGCACGGAACTGTGCAGTGGAAAGCGATGCCATACGCGCACCGATGCCGGCCTTGCGACACGCGGTGTGAAACAAGGCCGCGATTTGCTCGGCGAAGACGCCCTCGCCCTGCATGCGCGTGCCGAAGCGCGCATCGTTCAATCGGTCGCCGCGAATATCGCGAATTCGATTCAGCACCTTACCCTTGCGATCGGGGAAATGGCGTTCCAGCCAATCGGCGAATAGGTCTTTCACGCCATGCGGCAATCGTACGGGAATCATATGAACGAATTCGGCGCCGGCCTGCGCCGCGGCCTCGACCAGCGCCGGAATTTCTTCGTCGGTAAGTCCGGGAATGATCGGCGCCAGATTAACGCCGACCGGAATGCCGGCCGCATGTAGTAGGCGCACTGCCTCGAGCCGCTTTTCCGGCCGCGATGCGCGCGGCTCCATGAGGCGCGCCAAGCGGCTGTCGAGAGTCGTAACAGAGAGCACGACCGCCGCCGCTTGATGGCGCGCGAGTTCGCTTAAGTGATCGAGATCGCGCGTCACTAAAAAATTTTTGGTCACAATGACAACAGGATTGCGAAACTCCGCCAACACCGCGAGACATTCACGCGTCAGTTTTAATTTCCGCTCGACCGGTTGATAGGGGTCGGTGACGCCGCTCATGGCCAACACCTCCGGTCGCCAACGCGGTGCACTCAATGTGGCGCGTAATAGCTCCGCGGCATTGCGTTTCACGACAATTTTCGATTCGAAGTCGAGCCCCGCGGAAAATCCCAAATATTCGTGCGTCGGACGTGCGTAGCAATAAATGCACCCGTGTTCGCAACCGCGATAGGGATTAATGCTGGCGCCGAACCCGACATCGGGGCTGTTATTGCGCGCGATGATATCTTTGGTCGTGTCGATCAATAATTCGGTCGGGAGGGCATCCGCTTCGTCGTCGGCGTGGCGGATCGGCACATACGCCATGGTCTCAAAGCGATTCTTGGGATTCGCCGCGGCGCCGCGACCTTGCACACCGTCGCCGAGCCGATCGCGCCTCATGCCACCGCCTCGCGATAGAGCGCTACCGGAAAAACTTCGGTAATTAAAATCGTCGGTGCGCCAGCGATCCAGATGCGATAGGTGCGATAAACCAACTCGGTATGCATCGGCGGGAAAATATCCGGTGCGACGGCGGCACGTCGACCGAGTTCTAGCACCTCGCGATATGTTTCCAGGCCGCGCTCACGCAGCAATTCGCCGATACCGATTTTTCCGGCGAGGATATCCGCGCGCAGCGGTTCTGGAAGAAACTGTAATCGCAACATCGACTCGGCGTAGGCATAGACGCGCCCGCTGTCGCGCCCGCATAGACGCACGCGCCTTTGCACCACCGGGTCGCCGCTGTGCAACTCTAAGGCTGCGACCGGCTGCTTCAAGATTAAGGGGGCTTGGCCGAGATTTTCTACCTGCACCGGCTCCCAAAAATACGCCTCGAGGCTTTTGGTAACGGTCCCATCAGTTGATAGCAGCATGCGCAGCAGCGGCGGCAACGCATCAATCGCGATACCGCTCGCGTTGGGATTATTTAAGCCCGCATCGGAAACGATATCGGCGGTGTTGAATAAGGTTTTCATGGGATGCCGCTAGTATGCGGCAATTGTCTGCGGGTATAAAGCCGCGGCTATTTGGCCGATGCGGCAATATCGCGCGGCGGTTTCGCGCGCCAGTCGAGCGCGCGCAGTAGCCACTGTGCGATGGCGCGATCTTGACGCTCGATATAGCGATAACTGAGCATTGCGATGCCGCAACAAACGATGACCGCGAAGATGAGGCTCGCGACGTGGCTCGCGGCCACCAGGGCTAGCGCGGCAAGCAGCACATAGCCCAGCGATTCATGCGTCAAATAAAGCGAGTAAGAAATGCGCCCCAGTGCCGCGAGCGGACGCCCGGCGCGTACCAATATTGGCGCGTGCGCAAACCACAGCGGCATGCACCACACCAGCGCCGCTAATAGCGGAATCGCAATCATCAGCGTGTAGCGCTGCGGCGCCGCGTAAACCCAAGCGCAAATGCATAGGAACGGGATCATCGCCAGCAGTTTGTACGGCGATAATTTTTCGT
>CAZCAK010000292.1:0-2844 GCA_964496605.1 uncultured Acidiferrobacteraceae bacterium
CAATAATTTTCCAAGTGTATCAAGATCGCTGGATGTTCCTACAAAACCTGCAACGATTGTCACCTGTTTTCCTGCGCGGCCGCTTTTATCAAGTAATGCTTTTAAGTTTTGTTGCTGAGGCGGAAGTCGGGGGAATTGATGCCTGCTCAGATGATCCGTCGCCGTGGGTACGCGCGGAGCCGGGACCTAATCAGTGGCAAAACGCACTGGTGCCGGCAATTGCTGTCCCGGGCTACACATCGAACGTTTTTTACGTTCGTCCCCAAGTCGCTAATTCAGACGCATTGATCGCGCTCTCCAATGGCCCGCAGACATTTTGGTCGAATCTCGCCGCGATCGTGCGATTTAATAGCGATAATCAGGTCGACGTGCGTAATGGGGATCACTACGAGGCCGACGCCGTATTTAATTACGTGCCAGGCGAGACGTACCGCATTTTTGTCGACGTTGCGATGTCGCAGAATCCCGCTCAGACGCCGAGTACCTATACGGTGTACATCGCACCGATTAATGGACAATGGACCCGGATTGCATATCACTACTTATTCCGTACCGAGCAGCAGGATGCAACACGACTTGATAGCTGGGTGACCGAAGCCGAGCAGGGCGCCATCAGTGCTTGGGTGGCGTCCTCTTGGTACGGCGAGTTCAACTAGCGCTTCGTTAAAGTCATACGCAACCATCATCCCCGGTCGACGACGTGACGATGGCCAGCGCCGTAAGATATCGCCCCTGGCGGTTCCTGGGCGACCGTCATCGATCGTCAATGCGTCACGAGCTTAATGTCGAAAACCAGCGGCGAACGACAACGGGCAATCGTATCGAAACGACGACGCGTTGGAATAACATCGGTTTGCGTTTACCGCTGATGTGTTCTTTGAATGCCGCTACCCTACACGCGCAGGCTACGCGCGCCTATACGGCGAAAGCTAGATGGGCGTTTTGGCAAGCAGCAGATCGTGTATTCGGATGTCCCGCGAATGGCGGAGTAGCATAACGACGACAGTGCGGCCGCTTGTCGCAGCATCGACGCAATGCCGCGCAGCGGGCGCGAGTTCTGCAGCGCCGATCTCGCGCGCGATCACACACGCCGAGCCACCCAAGTACGCGCAGGACGACGAGAATGCCGACTAAGCTTCTCAGGGCGGATTAAGTCGCGTTGTCGAATAACAAAACGCGCTACACAATAGCGGCATGGAAGTCTTTGCAAGGACGCCTACCTCCGACGCCGGTAAGCGGCGCTTGTTTGCCGCGATACGACGTTTCCTACCGCACCTTTGGCCGGATAAGCGCCGGCTCGTGCTGAACGCGTTTGTCGTTGTCGGTGTCACCGGTATCGGCGCGGTTCTGATCGGCATGGTTGGCCATGGCTTCGATCTGCTCAATGCGCGTCAATTCGCTAAGTTGCCGTGGTATCTCGGCATTACCTTGTGCCTGGTGCTGCTGCTGCAAACGCTGCGCTATTTAAATTTTTATCTCTACGAATGGATGGAGCAGCGCGTGATATACGCGATACGTCGTGCGCTGTATGCCCATCTGCTATTACTTTCGACGCCGTTTCGGCAGCAACTCGCCGCGGGCGATTTGCTCTCGCGCCTTGCGCAAGATATCAGCCGCGTATCGCAGCTGCTGGTATTAGTGCCGGCGAACGCGCTCGCTTATGTGCTGAACTGCCTGCTTTACATCGTCATCATGTTTTACATTGACTATCGGATGACGTTGGTCGCGCTGGCGTTTTTACCGCTATTCGTCTGGCAACAACGCTACTTCTCGCGCAAGACGCGCGTGACCTCGCAGGCGTTTCTGGACTACCAGGGCCGGATGAGCGGCTTCGAGGCGGAGTCGCTAGAAAACCTGCAGGGCATCGTATCGTTTAATGTCCAGCCGCGCATGCTGCGACGCTTTGATGAACTGTTTGGCGAATTTCGTCGGGCTGCCATGCGCAATCTGCTATTTGGCAACGCCTTCGTGGTCAGCTTCGAGTTACTCGCGGCGCTCTGTGCCATTGCCTTGGTTACGGTCGGTGTATTCGCAATCGAGCGCAACGAACTCACAATCGGCGGATTGGTCAATTTTCTACTTTACGCCGGCTATCTCGCGCCCCCCTTGCGTGGCTTGAGCAATCTGCGCGTCGAATCGCAAATTCGCGCAGTCGCGGCCGAACGGGTTGCGGAGATTCTCGACACACCGCCTTTAGTCCGAGACGCGCATGACGCGCGACCGCTGGCACAGGTGCGCGGCCAGGTTACGCTTTCGCATGTGGATTTCAGTTACGGCAATGGCGTCCCAGTCTTGCGCGACTTTTCGCTTGTCGCCCGCGCGGGCGAGCTAATCGCGCTGGTCGGTCCCAGCGGCGTTGGCAAGTCGACGCTAGCCCGGCTGTTACTGCGCTTCTACGACCCGCAGGCGGGCACCATCTCGATTGACGGTCGCGATATCCGCACGCTGACGCTGTCGTCTTTGCGGCATCATATTGCGGTGGTATGGCAGGAGCCGTTTCTCATCGACGATAGCGTGCGCGCGAATTTATTGCTGGCAAAGCCTGATGCCAGCGACGCCGAAATCATCGCGGCGACGCACAAGGCGCAGGCTCATGCGTTTGTCACGCAACTGCCACAGGGCTACGACACGACGCTCGGTGCCGGCGGCGGTCGCCTGTCGACCGGTCAAAAGCAAAGACTCGCGATCGCGCAGGCGTTCTTGAAGGACGCGCCGATACTGATTCTCGACGAGGCGACATCGGCGCTGGATGCGCAATCGGAGGCCTTGCTGCGCGCGGCATTGGCGGAGGTGCGGCGCAATCGCACGGTGTTCGTGATCGCGCATCGCTATTCGACTATTGCC
>CAZCAK010000293.1:0-2832 GCA_964496605.1 uncultured Acidiferrobacteraceae bacterium
TTGGCTTTGTCCGTTACTGACGGTGCTGATCTGGGTTAAGTTGTTCCCGGTGTAGGTAAAGGTGGTGATCTGTCCGGAAGCATCCTGTATCTGGGTTAAGAGGCTGCCGGTATAGCTATACGTTAATAGATTGCCGTCGGTATCGCGGCTTTGGGTGAGTTGACCGGCACTATTATAGGTATCCCGGGCTTCGGTCGCCCCATCGGTCCAGCTCCAGGTTTGGCCCGCGCTGTCATAGGACAGGGTGTCGTAGGCACCACTGCCGTCGGTGCTGATGTAAAGGCCTTGGGTGGTGTCGTAGGTGTAGACGCTTTCGGCGCCGTCGTCGTTGATCCGGATGATGCTGGAGCCTGCGGTATTGACGGTGCCACTTAACCCATAGACTTTGCGCTGGACGCCTAGGCGCCAGTTGTCGCCATTGTCGTCGTTAAGAAGGCCTTGGCTGTTGTAGGTGCGGACGATGCCAAGATCAAGACCGATACTGCTTAAGTATTCGTCTTGGTGTTGAACAATCAAATTGCCATTTTGGCTATTGAGGTAGAGCTGTTCGCTACCTTGGCCTAAGGCGGCAGTCCCATTGGCGCCGTTGGTACCTGTACCGGGGGGATTGGTGGAGGTGGTATTGAGTAACCCTAAACCTTGTCCGCTGACGATACTGACCATGGCGTCGCCCTTTATAAATGAATGCGGGATGCCTCATGCCCTAGGGCATGCATCCGTTGTTTTTTAAGTGTCGTGCGGAAGTCCTACGCCGAAGTCCTACGCGTAAGTCCTGCTCTTACGCCCTCCCCTGTTCATGACTGCAGGGATCAGAACTACGTAGAGCCTCATGCACGGTGATTGCGCGCCGTCTTAGCGATCGAATACCCATACGAGGGATATTCCATCTCAAGACGGGAACTCCTAAAGCGCCATTGCCATCAGTGGCACCAATATGTCGGGAGGGATTGGGGGAAGTTTAGGGGGTTGGGAAAATATTTTTGGCGAGTAACGCTCGGCTTCCCGGGGAATAATGCCAATAAAGATTCCGCATACCGGAACGAACCCCCTCTTCCACATGTGTCGAAGACACCAAATTGTCTTGCGAATAAGGCCGGGGTCGTGGTCTGTGTGGTGGGCAAGTAATAGTGCCGGGCACGCTCGATCGTTATATTGGAATCCTACCAAGACCCTATGTAGATCGATCGAAAATCGCCGAGAGTTGTACCAGGCCACGCTGCAGTTCCTGCCGGGCGCGCGGATTGAGTGGCGTCAGTTTTGCCTGGAGACGGCGCTTCACTTCGCGGCGCACCTGTTGAAATAGCACCTCGCCTTTTTTGGTGAGTTTCAAACTAATGCAGCGTCGATCGTCGGCGTGCGCGGTGCGTGCTATCAGACCGCGTCGCACCAGGCCATCGACCATCTTGGACATCGACGGCTGGCTGACGCCATGGTATTCCGCAATACGTCCGACGCGATCAAAACCGTGATGAATGTTTGCCAGGATGCGGAACTGCGGCATGGTCAATCGCCGTCCAGCCTCGAGCCGGACCTCGGCGCGAATCTTGCGCATAGAGGCCGGTAGTACATCGAGTATTTGGTCCGCGAGGCGGGCGGCGTCGGTCGAATTCATAGCTTAACTATTCATTAATGAGGCTATAGTATAGGCAGAATGTCGTTTACAGTGAACATGGACCGAACCGTGAGCCACACGAGACGGCGGCGCCTAATCGGATAGATCGAACGATAATGAAACGAGCTTATCTCTGGATCATCGCGGGCGTGATCGTGGCGATCGCGCTCGGATATTACTTTTGGCACCAACGGCTGGGACAATCGCAGGCGAAAACCGCACCACGCAGCATCACCGTCACCGCCGACACCGTGGTCAAGCGCACCGTGCCGATTCGTATCGGTGCCATCGGTACGGTCGAGGCCTATCGTACGGTCGCGCTGAAATCGCGCGTCGACGGTCAAATTGCAACCGCGACGTTCCATCAAGGTCAGGCGGTGCATGCAGGCGATGTACTATTCACGCTCGATCCGCGCGGCTTCGAGGCGCTACGCAATCAGGCGCAGGCGAATCTCGCGCGCGACAAGGCGCAATTGGACAACGCCCAACGCCAAACGACGCGTTATGCCGATCTGGTGAAGGAAGGCTTTATCTCGAAGGAAAAATTCGAGGAGGTGAAGGCCGCGATGTTGGCGCTCGAAGGCACGGTCAAGGCCGACGAAGCCGCGGTTGCAAACGCGGAATTGCAAGTCGGCTACACCACGATCCGCTCCCCCATCGACGGCATCGCCGGCAGTATTTTGGTGTACCCGGGTAATTTGGTAAAAAATAACGACACGACTTTAGTCGTCATCAATCAAATCCAACCGGTGTACGTCACCTTCGCGGTACCGCAAGATCGCCTTGCCGAGATTAAGCGCCACATGGCAGTGGGCAGCGTACCGGTCGAGGCCAGTTTCCCGAACGACGCTGGCAAACCCTTCAATGGCGAAGTTGCATTCATTAACAATGCGGTCGATGTCGCCACCGGTACCATCACACTGAAGGCGCTATTCAAAAATCCACGCGGACTGCTGACGCCCGGCCAATTCGTCAACGTAAGTTTGAACCTCTCGACGCAGAATCCATCGCTGGTGGTTCCATCGCAGGCGCTGCAAAGAAATCAAACCGGCAGCTACGTGTTCGTCATCAAAAACGATTCCACGGTTGAACAACGTCCGGTAACGGCGATGTCGATCAGCGAAGGTTATGCCGCGGTGCAAAGCGGTCTCGCCGAAGGCGAACAGGTTGTCACCGACGGACAATTTTCTTTAACACCTGGCGCGCACGTCAGTATAAAA
>CAZCAK010000294.1:0-2830 GCA_964496605.1 uncultured Acidiferrobacteraceae bacterium
TAATATCGGCCAAAGATGGCACGTGGCAGAGTGCGCCGCTGGGGATAGCCCGTCGATAAGAGGCGGCGCGACTCACGTCGCGCCGCTGTTGATGCTAGTTGATGCGAACCATCTTTCCACGCAGTTCCGGCGGCACGTCTTGCAATAACATGACCGCGATGCCATCGCGCGACATATTATTATGCGCCGTGGTCGTGCTTAGGGTAGACGCGATCGTTTCCGGCGTTAAGTTGTACATGCCGCCGTTCAACGGATCGACAATCAGCCAACCGATCAAACCGCCGAACACGAGATTGCCGCCAATGTACCAACCATTCACGTGGCTTTCGACCGGGATCGATTGGGTCTGGAAACCGTCTTTAGAGATCTTGACGGTATAGGCCTTGCCGCCGAAATAACTGCCGTCACTTTTTGCGAGCGTCACCTGTGTCGGCGTCGTGCCCTTGAAAATTTCAGCCCCCTTTTCATCGGTAATCACCACCGCCGCGTCGCTGGGCGTGCTGGCAATCGGCAGCAAGTGCGTCGATTGACCGACGATCGTCGCACAGCCGGCGATCAGCGCCGCGCAGGTTAACACAGTGAAATAACGGATTTTTTGCATGGGTGTTCCTCCTCTAGTTCTCCCTTTCGTGAATCGCGCATTGGGCGGGAGTGTACCCATGGCGATCGCGCGGGGCACAGTTGCCGGCCCCGGCGGAGCGCGATCATATCGCGCGTAATCGATCAACGCAAAAAAAAGCGGCCTTGCGGCCGCGAGTCGTTGTGACGGATTATTCGAGTCGTTGTGACGGATGGTTAAGGTATTAGCAATACCGGTCGTTGCGCCTTCTCACCGACGCGCTTACCCAAGGTCTTAAGGCTCGGTCGACCGCTCACTTGAAACACCTGCTTGTTGAGTACCAGTAGCCCAGTGCGATCGTCATTGGCGATATCGATCAGTACCGACACTGGATCGCCGCTGCGGAGTTCGAAACGCGCCCGCGGCAAATCCGCCGCTGCGTCTTCGAATTGCCGCTGTGCCGCGCGCGCCTGTCCTTCTTGCTCAGCGTGGATGTAATCCAGAAACGGTTGGCGCGCACCCTTTGCCGATTGCCAATCGTTGCCGATATAGTCCGGCCAACCGGCATCGATGACGAATACCCCGGACAAGGACGCGGCATTTTGGCGGGCGAGATTGACGGCATGGTTCAGCGCGCCCTGCGATGCGGCTGAACCATCCACGGCGACTACTATATCGCCGAACATTTTTACATCGTCATTACGACGATAATCGCAATGACGATCGCCGCTAGCACGATCGCGCCGATATCCTCTTGGCGATCATCGCGAAACAAAGTCATGCGATTTTTTTCGCCGGCGGCGCCGAGGGTTTCACTTCCAGTCTTTTCAGCCATATCGGTTCTCCGGTCGGTTAGATGGCAACGAGGTAGTCTTTAATCAGGAATACGACCACAAGCGCGAGCACATACTTCGTGATGCCCACGATCAAGCCGATCTTGAGTGGCGCGCCACCCGCCTGGCGTAATTCCTTCCAATCGATAAAAGCGCCAAGACCGATCAAGCCGAAGCCGAAGATCCACGTCATCCAGTCGCGCAGCATCTTGATGGTCGCTGATGCCGGCGGTCCGCCTTTGATACCGACCTCGCCGAAGGCGCCGAGACTCGTGAGCAATACCACGAAGCCGAAACCGATCACGAATAGGGGGAACTTCTCCATCAGGATGGTGCCGAGCCCTTTCTTCTTTTGGCCCGGTGACGCGGCCACGCCAGCCCAATACCAAATCGTCACGAAGAATACCGCAAACGGAATCGAAATAACGCGCATGATGTTCCAGATTTCCGCCACGGAAACCGCACTGCCTGGCTTCACTTCTGGATTAAACGCCAGCGCCGCGGCCAAGACTTGTCCGGAGTTCAAGATACCGGTACCGATCCAAGCGCCGTATTGCAGATCGGTCAAGGCCAGGGCATGCCCAATGAACGGGCTGATAAACATGGTGAGAATACCGAAGCCGAGAATCGTCGCGATGGCATAGGCGACGTGACTTGCCTTCGCTTCGACTGCCGGTGCGGTCGCTACCGACGCGCTAACGCCGCAGATACCAAGCGCCGTCGCGAGTACGCCGGTCATGGAGCGATCGAGGCCCATGATCTTTCCAAGCCACATCACCATCACAATGGTCATCAACACGAAGCCGCCGATCAACAAGATCGCGAATGCGCCGAGTTGTACGATCGCCTGCACGGTATAAAGCGATCCCAAGAGGATGATTCCAGTTTTGATGAGGAGGCGCGAGAGGCGGAAGCCGTCGCTGAGAACTGCTGGCATTTTTCCGGCGAAAACAACATTGCGATACAACATGCCGGCGATGATACCGAGCAGGATGTAGTTAAGGTGCAGCACCTTCACCATCCAGCCCTTTTGTCCGAATATCACGGCGGTGCTCATCCACGGCTCTACCCAAAGCCGCAGTGCGACGAGTGTGATGACGATAAGCGCGAGGCCGGGAATGGCTCGCGGTAATTTTGCAAAGAAAGTAACGTCTTGAGGCGTCACTGGTTGTGCTACTTGGGACATACGTTCCTCCGGTTGTGAATGCATCAAAACAGAACCGCAACGCGTGTTAAGTCACAAACGGTGGACTAAGAACTAGTCTTCAATTTCATGGGGTCTCCTAATGTGATACGCGCGTCATGCGCTGTAGTAATTTTTAAGCCGGCTCATTGCAGCACAAAGGGGCGGGGCGGGGCAAGCCGCGCCCGCCTCGGAGTAACATCAGTGTTTTATTATAAACTGGAATAGGTTAGCTCCTGATGCACCGCATACGCG
>CAZCAK010000295.1:0-2830 GCA_964496605.1 uncultured Acidiferrobacteraceae bacterium
CGCCTCGTCGATGCTCGCGAGACCGGAGATTTGGAAACGCTTGCTCAAGGGTTCGCGAATCACCGGTGCAGTGATGACTTCTTCAATACGATCTTTGAGGCGCACCTCTTGACCATTCTGGTCGAGGATCGCGCGACCTTCCGCATCGCGCTTCACTTCGGACTTCAATTCGATATACACCACCGCCATGCGCTTGCCGACATTTTCGCGCGTGACGCGTTCGTTCTTGTCGGTACCACGCGCATCAAGCGTGATATGCACCACCGGTCCACCGGCCTGATTATCGAAACCGGCGGCGGCATCGACGATGTTGTCGCCGGAATAGATCAATTGTTTTTTCAGCAAGATCGGCGTGCCGTCGCGCATACGATAGAGTTTGGAGCCCGGCGGCACACGCCCGGCAAGCGCATCGCCGACGCCATGCTCGTCGTCGACCAGCATGATCTCTAAGGTCGCCGTGCGACCCAGAATTTCCTTCGCGCGCGCAGTGTCTTGCACGCCGGGCAATTGCACCACGATGCGGTCTTGGCCCTGCTGTTGAATAATCGGTTCCGCCACGCCTAAGGCGTTCACGCGATTACGCAAGGCGGTCATGTTTTGTTCCAAGGCGAAGTCGCGTTTTTCCTTGATCGCCTTTTCGCTCAGACGCGTCACGACGAAATATTCGCCGTCGCGCTCACCGTCTTGCTGGGTGAGCTCCGGCAATTCCTTCGCGATGACGGTTTTGGCCTGATCGCGCGTGGCGGCGTCGCGAAAGCGAATCTCTAACCCGCCGCTGTCGAGACGCAGCACCGTGAGATAACGCACCTTACCGTCCTGCAATACGCGGCGCACATCCTCGATATAGCGCTCCTCGGCCTTCTTCAGGGCGCCTTTCATATCGACCTGCATCAAGAAATGTACGCCGCCGCGCAAGTCGAGACCGAGATACATTGGCGTCGCGCGAATCGCATTGAGCCACTGCGGCGTCGCCGGGATGAGATTCAGTGCGACGGTGTATTGATTACCCAATTCCTTTTGCACCAAATCGCGCGCGCGCAATTGGCTATCGGTATCGTTAAAACGGATCTTTGCGCCCTTCTCCTCGGTCGTCGCGGCGAGGTAAGGAATATTCGCGTTCT
The DNA here is from genome assembly GCA_964496605.1 of uncultured Acidiferrobacteraceae bacterium. Taxonomy (GTDB): domain Bacteria; phylum Pseudomonadota; class Gammaproteobacteria; order Acidiferrobacterales; family CAZCAK01; genus CAZCAK01. The sequence continues at coordinate 1,122 of CAZCAK010000295.1, forward strand.
TCAGTGCCTGTTCGGCTTGGGCAACGGTTTTGCTATCGACCACCACGCCGCGCAGCGGCGAGATTTGAATCGCGGGATTTTCACCATAGAGGTTCGGCAAGCTGTACAGCACGCCGATCGCCACAATGATGAATACCAGGGCATACTTCCAACGCGGATATTGATTGACCATTGAATTAAGACTTCAAAGTCCCTTTCGGCAGCACCGCTTGTACCGCGCTGCGTTGTGCCTTGACCTCAACACCGCTGGCGATTTCGACGCTGATGAAACCCTCGGCTACTTCGGTCACGCGGCCGGCAATGCCGCCGCCGACGATCACTTCGTCGCCTTTGGCTAAGGCCTCGACCATGGCCTTATGTTCTTTGGCACGCTTGGCCTGCGGCCGGATCAATAAAAAGTAAAACACGACCATCATGAGGCCAAGAAATAATAGCGACGAGAACCCGCCCTGCGGCGCGGCGGCCGGGGCGGCATCGGCGGCCTGGGCCGTGGGAATCAGAAAATTCATGGGCATTCCTTAATATTGAATCATTATTGTTAGGCCGGACTTAGGCCGATAGGGCGGCCGGTACGCGCGTGCCGCGCATACGATAAAACTTATCGACGAAATCATCCAGCCCTGCGCGCGCGATAGCGTCGCGCAGTCCCGCCATCAGCGTCTGATAATAACGCAGGTTGTGGATGGTATTGAGCCGCGCACCGAGAATCTCGTTATTGGCGTGCAAATGCCGCAGGTAGGCGCGACTGAAGTGCCGGCAAGTATAACAATCGCAATTCGGATCGAGCGGCCCAGTATCGAGGCGGTGGCGCTGATTTTTGATTTTCACGTCGCCGAGCGAGGTGAACAACCAGCCATTGCGCGCATTGCGCGTCGGCATGACGCAATCGAACATATCGATGCCGCGCCGCACCGCCTCGACTAAGTCTTCCGGCGTACCGACACCCATGAGATAACGCGGTCGCTCGGCCGGCAGCTGCGGCGCGATCGCGTCGAGAACACGCAACATCTCCGCCTTCGGTTCGCCGACCGACAGACCGCCGAGCGCATAGCCGTCGAAACCGATTTGACGCAAACCGACCAGCGAAATCTCGCGCAAATGCGTATACATACCGCCTTGCACGATCCCGAACAGGGCCGCGTCGCTGGTGCCGTGTGCGATCTTACTGCGCTCGGCCCAACGCAGGGACAATTCCATCGAGGCGCGCGCCTCCGGTTCGGTCGCGGGATAGGCGGTACATTCGTCGAAACACATGACGACATCAGCGCCGAGTCGCCGTTGGATATCGATCGCCTCTTCCGGTCCGAGGAAACACGGACGGCCGTCGACCGGCGAACGAAACTTCACGCCTTGTTCCGATAATTTGCGCAAGGGGCCGAGGCTCCAGACTTGGAAACCGCCCGAGTCGGTCAAAATCGGACCGGGCCATTGCATGAAGCCATGCAGGCCGCCGTGCGCCTCAATGACATCGAGACCGGGACGCAAGGCGAGATGAAAGGTATTGCCGAGGACGATTTGTGCGCCGCTGTCGCGCAGCTCCTGCGGCGACATCGCCTTGACCGTGCCATAGGTGCCGACCGGCATGAACGCCGGCGTATCGACGGTGCCACGGGTAAATTCGATTTGCCCACGGCGCGCGGCGCCATCGCGTTGCAGAACGGAGAACTTCATGAGCGCCTAATGATACGGTAGGCGTGTGCTTGATTCGA
>CAZCAK010000296.1:0-2821 GCA_964496605.1 uncultured Acidiferrobacteraceae bacterium
AATCCCTCTCTTCGCTCCTACATTGCACTGGATCGCGTAATTCGAGATGCAGGGCGAGCTCTTCTCGGTCTTTCTAACAATTCGCCAAATAAACCGTCGCTTAACTTAAACATTGGCGGGCACGAAACTGAAAGCGCCGGCTCGGATTTGGTGTGGCATAAGAAGCACGCGAACGCGCCTAAACGACCCGTTCGCTTACTTCTATCGTTATGCCTTCGAATCAGTGACCGTCTGTATATGGCGCCGTCGGCAACACATCGCCCCAGAGCGCCGAGTTGCCGCTCGGGTCTTGCGTCTGCCATACCAGCGCGGTGGTGCCGTTGTTGCTTGCGGAAAGATCGGGATTCGCGGCGTTATCTTGCACGCGCCCGATTAATTGGCCGCGATCCCAGCCGCGTTGTGCGGCGTGACGATACACATAAAGGTTTTGCGTCAGCTCTATGCTGTTGTCGCGCGGCCACGCGGCGATAACGTTATCCCTGTCATCAATCGCCAAGGCCGGAACCCCATACGACGAACCGTCGTCGATCGACTGCGGCGGCGTCCAAGCGTGTTCGCGTCCGTAATCGCTAGCATAAAAGATCGTGGAAAAGCCATTCGGCAAACGATAGTCGATGACGTGCTCGCTCCAGAGTGCAGTCGCCTGTCCCCGTGCATTCATCGCGAGCTTCAACATCGCGGCATCGTTTTGCGTATCGGTTTGCACCGCGACCGCACGTTGCCAGTGTGCGTCGACGTAGCGCCGTGCGAAGACATTATTTAGATTCGTTGCGGTACTCATCTCAAGCCATGCGATCATCGCGCCGTCACGATCGTCAACTGCCACCGCCGGCGAGTTCGCCATTTCGTCCGCAATGCGCTCGGCAACACCCCAGCCGCGATTCGCGGTGTAGCGTGTCGTCCACAAGCCGTTTTGCGGCGCAGTATATTGCACCCAAGCGACGGTTGCATTTCCGTGCGCATCCATAGCCATGAACGGTTCGTTCGCCAACGCATTCGGATCGCTTTGTAGCGGTACACCCGTGCCCCAACCGCGACCAACAACGTAGCGATTGGCGTAGATGTGCGTGCGATCCTGCACCGCGTCGTTTTGGCTCCACGTGGCAATGGCGTTACCGCCGGCGTCGATGCCGACCTTAGGAAAATAGGCGTTGGTGCTATCGTCTTCGATCTCTTGCGCCGGCTCCCAGCCGTGCGCGGCGGTGTAGCGTGCGGCCCAAATATTTACCTTAAACGCCACTGTATCGCTGTATTGCATCCACACGATCATGGTGTCGCCACGGGCATTCATGGCAATGCGTGGCTCACTGGCTTGTCCGGGGTTGGTGTTAATGAGTCGCGGTTCGCCCCAGCCGCGTCCGGCGCGATAGCGATTGGTCCAGACGCCGGAGCGCGATGGTAAGGCATCGAACTGGGTCCACACCGCGACGGCATTGCCGACCGCATCGGTCGCAACATGCGCCGGACTGGCATAGGCGGATTGATCGATACGCTGCGCAGCGTCTGCAGCAGCTGCGGAAGCGGTCACAAGCGGGGCAAATAAAACAATGCCGAATAAAATTCGTAACATCTTCGTTCGACTGATGAATTGCAATAATGACAATGAGTCCATGGATTTTCTCCCGGGTAAATCAACGGCGAGTGTGCCTGAGGGAGGTGAAGTTTTGATGACAAGCGCAGACGTCGCAAGCGTGTCGTCATTTTGGATCGGATCAGGGGTTGCTGTCGCGGTATCAGCGGCATGCAAACAGATGAGCATGTCGCTAAGTGCTTTGCATTCAATACGGCGCGGGCACATCCACAATTAATACCCGCATAACGCAGTGTTATGCGGCTTACCGATTATTCGGCGCGCGCGAGTATGGCGTCGCCGCCAAGCACCGCCATCAACTCCGGCGCGATGCGCGTCAGCGGTAGAACCGTTTGCACCGCGCCGCATTCGATCGCAACCTTAGGCATGCCGAACACGACACAGCTCGCCTCGTCTTGCGCGATGGTGTAGGCGCCGGCTTTGCGCATTGCGAGTAAACCTTGAGCACCGTCGGCGCCCATGCCCGTCAAGATCACACCGATCGCCTGCCGCAGCGCGACTTTCGCGACCGAGTGAAATAACACATCGACCGCGGGGCGATGACGGTTTACCAAGGGTCCGCGGTCGAGCCGCACGCGATAAAAGCGTCCGGCGTTTTGAATCGTGAGATGCGCATCGCCGGGCGCGATATAAGCGCAGCCCGGTTGCGCCAATTCGCCGTCTTCGGCTTCCTTCACTTGAATTTTGCACAAGGTGTTCATGCGATCGGCAAAGGCGCGCGTAAAGCCTTCGGGCATGTGCTGTGTCACTAGCACGGCCGGGCTATCTGGTGGCAGTTGTACCAATATTTCGCGAATCGCCTCGGTGCCGCCGGTCGACGCGCCGATGGCGATGACGCGCTCACGACTAACGCCGGGGTTCGCCAAACGCGGCAGACTCACGGGTGTCGTTGGCAGCGGTTGTCGCACGTTCGCCTTCGCCGCGATGCGGATTTTTTCCGCGATCACGCCGGCGTAGGTCGGAAGATTCTGGCTCAAATCGGATTTTGGTTTAGTAACAAAATCCACCGCGCCGAGCTCCAAGGCACGCAAGGTGGTCGCGGCGTTATGTTCGGTCAATGACGAGATCATCACCACCGGCATCGGCCGCAACTGCATGAGTTTTTCCAAAAACGCGAGGCCGTCCATGCGCGGCATCTCGACATCGAGTGTCAGCACGTCGGGGTTGAGCGATTTGATTTTCTGGCGTGCGATCAAGGGATCGCTTGCGACACCGACGACGCGCATATCG
>CAZCAK010000297.1:0-2810 GCA_964496605.1 uncultured Acidiferrobacteraceae bacterium
CAATCGCTGCCGCCGTTGGCGAAAAACTGCTTAACGCTTGCGGCCAAATCGCTTTGCGGATGCGGCGCGCCGAAGGCGCGATTGAAGTCTGCAAGACTCAGACAACGCACCGCCTTATTCATCGGGCCTTTGCTGGCGCGGCCGAAGAACGCGGCGATCGAGGTGGCGACGCTGGTGATGGTATGTACGCCGCTCGAAACCTCGTCGATGTAAACGCCGGGATAACTCACTTGTGCCATATTCGAATCTCCTTCGAGGACTGAATCTTCAGTGTTGTTTTTTATCGTTACCGCTGGCGTAAACCACCTGGCCCGCAAGCACGCGCTTCGACACCGCACCGCGCTCCACTAGCAACTCGAGCGCTTGTTGTATTTTTGTTTTCGACTCTTCGTAGCGTTGTCGACGCAACCACCAGCGCAAGATGCCATCGACGCTATCGGCGGCATGCGGATGGCTCGCGAGATAACGTTCGATCTCCGCCGCCAATTGCGTCACGACGCATGGCTTATCTGATGCGCAATCATCCGATCCAGACGCAGTCATGAACGTTCCGTTTAAAGAGTCGCGCGCCACTAAAGCAAGGCGCATGCCAGCACAATAGAAGAGAGAAATGTTGAATTGATGCGGTTACGCCGCGGGCGCGCCGTGGCTGCGGGTGAAACTTAACCCAGCGTCGCGTCGCCGCTTACACGGCAAACGCTGGTTTAAGCCAAGACGCGAAAGAATTTTGTGTTAGGTGTGGGCGCGACCCAGTGGGTCACGAATTACCCAGGTCGTGATCGTCGTGCCGACGATAGCGTTGAGTATCGATACCGTATTTTTTTAGTAACTTGCCGAAGGCACGGCGCTCCTTACCGGCGCGGCGCGCGGCGGCGCTGACATTGCCATTGCTTTCACGCAACGCCCAATCGGCGAAGGCGCGCTCGAACTCTGCAATGGCGCGCCCCTTGCCGGCGCCGAAGCCGTCGACAAAGTCCTGTTGCCGTCGGCGATCGCTGCCGGAACGACGCCGCTCGGTTATCGGATCGGTTTCGTGCAAGCTCACAATATCGCCTTCGGCTAATAAGAAGGCGCGGTGCACGGTATTTTGTAATTGCCGCACATTACCTGGCCACGCCTGGCGCGCAATCCAAGTCAAGGTATCGGGATGGAAACGTTTGCGCCGCGCATATTGCTCGCTGTAACTCGCCAAGAAATGTCGCGCCAGCATGGCGGCATCGTCGGCGCGCTCGCGCAACGGCGGCAACGCGATCGATAAAACATCGATGCGGAATAATAAGTCTTCGCGAAATTGTTTTGCGGCCACCGCCAGCTTGAGATCGGCATTCGCCGCGGCGATGACGCGCACGTTTGCCTGGCGCGTCACACTGCCGCCGACCGCGCGGTATTGCCGGTCCTGCAAGAAACGCAGCAGTGCTATCTGCGCCTTGGCCGAAAGCGTATCGATTTCGTCGAGAAATAAGCTGCCGCCCTCGGCCTGGGCAATAAGGCCGGCGCTGGCCTGTTTGGCATCGGTGAACGCGCCGCGTTCGTGACCGAATAATTCGTTCTCGATCAGGCTGTCGGGCAGCGCACCGCAATTGACCGGAATAAACGGATAATCACGGCGTTCGCTAAAATAATGCACCGCGCGCGCCGCGAGCTCCTTGCCGGTACCGGTCTCGCCTTGAATCAACACCGGCGCATCGCAGGCGGCGATGCGTCGAATGGCGGTAAGCGCCCGCAAAAAGTTTGGCGCGCGGCCGACCATATTCAACGACGCCAAATCCAGCGACGCGAGCTCATCGGCGCTAGCGTCCTCGACCGATGCGGCGACATCGTTTGATAGCATACGACGCAGGCGATAACCCAGCTCATCGCGGCTGCAGGGCCAGCGCACAAAGTCGGTACAGTAATGCAGGACCTTGCGATCCCAGGCGGCGACATCGCTCGCGAATACGCCCAATACCGCACCGCGTTGTTGGCGCATGAGTTGCTCGAGACAGCTGGTATCGCAGGGCTGGTCGCCGATCAAAAGAATCAGCGGTGTGGCTGATGTCGGGTTATCGGGCGCGGTATTAGCGCCACGTACTGCGCGCAAGGACAATGGCGCCGTATGCGGCCGTAGATTCCATTCGCGCGTGTCAAGCGCATGCATCAGCGCCTCGACCGTCGCGGTTGTTGCAAAAGATACGAGGTCGATCGCAGTCTTCTGCATGCTGCTCCCTCCATTCCCAACCAATTGCTGGTCAACGCGGTCGAAACCGCGCTCGTTCACGACATAGAGTGTTTCCTGCGGGCCCTGCGTTTGTTCGACGCACGCTATCAAGCGGTGCGCAGCAGAGACGAGAAGCAGTGGCTTTCTTATTCTGCGATCAGAATAATGGAAGCGCCGTGGGGGCGCAAATAGTCTTAACGGATAAATAAATTGTGCTTGCTGCAGCGAGGCTTGCGATTGAGTGCCGGCGCGGCGATCAACTAATTTTCATTGGTGGTGGCGTTGCGAATGTCTTGATCGCGACATCGACGCGTACTGGTAGTCGCGCGAACGATGATTCGCATCGAAGCGGTCGCTCCCGGTCAAGGTTTATTCGATCTTGGTAAGGCGTTCGCTACCGGAGCCCCGAAGATAGGCGATCGGGGCATATAGTGAGCCCGAATTATTTCAGCGGCGCGGCGTGCCGCTTATTTGCCGCCGCGTTCGCGATACTTACGCACCACGCGCAGCCGCGCCACTGCTTCCGCAAGCTCGGCTTGCGCCTTGGCGAGATCGAGATCGGCATTGCGATTTCTCATCGCCTCTTCCGCCTTTTGTAACGAGGCTTGCGCCG
>CAZCAK010000298.1:0-2805 GCA_964496605.1 uncultured Acidiferrobacteraceae bacterium
CCTTTTCATTGAAGAGCAGTAGGGTCGGTGTGTATTTCACCTTCAATTGCTCGGCGAGCTGTTTTTCCGTGACGGTCTTGCCGTTGAAATCGGTGACCTCGGCATCGCCCCACATATTCACGGCGATCACATCGAAGTGCCGTCGCGTGTAATCCACAATATCCTTTTGTCCGAAATTGTTTTGCATCAACTCACGACAATAGGGGCAGCCCTCTTGCCCGATATACATCAATAGGCGCTTGTTCTCCTTGGCGGCCGTCGCGACATCGTCTTTGAGGTCGAGAAATGAGGCCTTAAACCAAGTGGGGATATCGAAATCCGTTGCGCGCGCCGGCGTTTCGTCGGGCTCATCAGCGGCGAGCGTCACGCCGCCAAATAGGCTTAAGCAAAACAAAAACGAAAAACCAAAACGGTGCAGCATGCAATGTCCTCCACGGGCGAGGTCACTCTAGTCCAAGTCCAAGGCAGCGACAACGTGCATCCGAGCGGCGATAATCGCACCCATGCCGATAACCCTGAATGCCTTATGAATGCGCGCCGCATGACGCTGCTGGTGGCGGGATTGGCGCCACCCTTGCTGCGCGATGAGGTTATCGCCAGCCTAAACCTGCCGGCACTGCGGCGCCTGCACGCGCGGGCGCAGCGGGGACAAGGCACCGAGCGGGGGCTCGAGTCGGTGCTGTATGCGCTCTCGGGTTACCGCGGTGGGCCGCCAGTCGCGGCGTTCACGCGGCTCAGCGACACCGGCATGCGTGATACGGGTTATTGGCTACGCGCCGATCCAGTGCACCTACAGGTGCGTCGCGGCGGCCTGATTCTGCTCGACAATGAAACCATCGCACTTAATCGCGATGAGGCGCAGGCTCTCATCGATGAGATCTTGCGCGTGTTCGGCGCCGACGGCTGGCACCTCGAGGCGCCGGTACCACATCGCTGGTATTTAAAACCGCCGGCACCGGCGGCCGCTGACTTCGTCCCGATCGCACACGCCACCGGACAAGATATCAACGATTTATTACCGCGTGGACCCGATGCCGGCTATTGGCGTCGCGCGCTCAACGAAATCCAAATGCTCCTGACACGCGCACCGGCGAACGAGGCACGCGAAGCCCGCGGCGATCTGCCGGTGAACAGCGTCTGGTTTTGGGGCGGCGGCGCCTTACCCGCGCGACAGCCACCGCATTGGACGCAGATTTGGACCGACGACAGTTTCGCGCATGGCTTGGCACTTTGGAACGCGATCCCGGTGGCCGCCCTGCCGCCGGACGCCACCACCTGGCTTGGCGCCGCCGGCGGCGGCGATCATGTCGTTCTGCTGACATCTGGTGCTGGCGCACGGCAATATCGCGACATCATGGGTTGGCGCGACTGGATTACTCAACTCGACGAACAATGGCTCGCGCCGATCCTCAAGGCGGTCACCCGTGCGGAGCTCGTGGAATTCACTATGATTGATAGCAGCACCGGTGCCAGCTGGACCGTCGATCGCCGCGGCTTGAATCGTTGGTGGCGCCGACCCAGCACGCTGACATACGTGTTAGGCAGTTCGATTTAACGAAAGAGGATCGCATCGACATGGCTGCAAGCTCCCGTATCGTACGCCGTCCGTCGCCGCCGCCGCTGCAATTTCCCGGCGTCATGCCGGTATTGGCGCGGGTATACGCCGCGCGCCAGGTTCTCACCCCGGTGCAATTAAACTGCGAGCTGGAACAATTGCTACCGCCATCGCGGCTGCTCGGTATGGACACCGCAGTCGATTTGCTGGTGTACGCATTACAACAGCGCCAGTGCATCATGGTCGTCGCCGATTTCGACACCGACGGCGCCACCAGTTGCGCCGTGGTCGTGCGCGCCTTACGTGAGCTCGGCGCAGCGGATGTGCGCTATATCGTGCCGAACCGTTTCGAGTACGGTTATGGGCTGACACCCGAAATCGTCGATCTCGCGGCGGAGCAACACCCGAATCTCATCATCACCGTCGACAACGGTATTTCCAGCGTCGCCGGCGTCGCGCATGCACGCGCGCTTGGGATCAAGGTGCTCATCACCGATCATCACCTCCCAGGGCCAGAGCTGCCCCACGCCGATGCCATCGTCAACCCGAATCAACCCGGAGATACCTTCGCGAGCAAAGACATTGCCGGCGTCGGCGTCGCGTTCTATGTCATGTCGGCGCTACGCGCACGTCTGCGCACACTGGGTTGGTTCGAGGCCCGCCCGGAGCCGAATCTCGCGCGGCTGCTGGATTTGGTGGCGCTCGGGACTGTCGCCGATGTCGTACCGCTCGATCACAACAACCGCGTATTGGTCGCCCAGGGTTTGAAACGCATCAATCGCGCGCGCGTCAATCCCGGCATCGTGGCATTGCTGGAGGTCGCCGGGCGCAAACCGGGGCGGCTGGTCGCAAGTGATTTGGCAGTTTGCGTCGCCCCGCGCCGGAACGCCGCCGGGCGCCTGGACGATAGGGCGCTCGGCCTCGAATGTTTATTGACCGACGACCCGGCACAAGCGCTGCGTATTGCGCACGAGCTCGATGGTTTAAACCGCGCCCGGCGTCAGATCGAGGAACAGATGCAGCAGCAGGCAGTTGGCCTGCTCGACGATTTAGCGCTCGAGGGCGAATTGCCCTGGGGTGTGTGCCTCATGCGCGACGACTGGCACCAAGGCGTGATTGGCATCGTTGCCGGCCGCCTGAAAGAGAAACTGCATCGCCCGGTCATCGCCTTTGCGCCCGGCGCGCCCGGCGAGCTGAAAGGTTCGGCGCGGTCGATTACCGGATTTCATATTCGCGATGCGCTCGACGCG
>CAZCAK010000299.1:0-1070 GCA_964496605.1 uncultured Acidiferrobacteraceae bacterium
CACAATGAAGATTTGGAAAAACACTTCGCCCAATTATCGCAACAGGCCTTGCGTCACAATAACGAGGCGTTTCTGCAGTTAGCGCAAGAGCGCTTTCGCAATCTGCAACAACAGGCGCAGGGCGAGCTCGCACAAAAGGAAAAGGCGGTCGAGAATCTGGTCAAACCGATCAAAGATGCCCTGGAAAAAACCGAGCAACAGATTCACGCCATGGAAAAGGTGCGCAACGAGGCCTACGGCGCGCTGACCAAACATTTAGAAACCATGGCGCAGACGCAACAACAGTTACAAGGCGAAACGCGCAATCTAGTCCAAGCCTTACGGCGCCCCGAGGTACGTGGCCAATGGGGCGAGTTGACCTTAAAACGTTTAGTCGAACTCGCCGGCATGGTCGAGTATTGCGATTTTTATTTACAAGAACACGTGAACGGCGATCATGGTGGACAACGTCCGGATATGGTCGTACGCATGCCCGACGGGCGCGAAATCGTAGTCGATGTAAAGACACCGCTGGACGCGTATTTAAGCGCAGCGGAATGCACCGACGACGCGCAACGCACGCAACACCTGGCGCATCACGCGCGCAAAGTACGCGAACGTGTGCGCGAACTGGCGGGCAAGGCCTATTGGGCGCAATTTACCAATGCGCCGGACTTCGTCGTTTTATTTATTCCGGGCGATCAATTCTTAAGCGCCGCACTCGACCGCGACCGCGAGTTACTGGAAGACGCGCTAAAGCAAAAAGTGATCTTGGCGACACCGACGAGCTTTGTCGCGCTCTTGCGTGCCGTTGCCTACGGCTGGCGCCAGCAGGCCTTGGCAAAGAACGCCGAGCAAATCCGCATCGCCGGTGAAGAGTTGTATCAACGCCTTGCCGCCTTCAGCCAACATCTGGCGAAGCTCGGCCGTAGCATCGATACCACCGTCAGCGATTTCAATAAGGCGGTGGGCTCGTTCGATACCAAGCTCCTACCCGGTGCGCGCAAATTCAGCGAAATGGGCGTCACCGAACGGCGCAATCTGGAACAGCCGGAACAAATCGAAAAAGGCGTACGCGAAATCATCGCGCG
>CAZCAK010000299.1:1170-2797 GCA_964496605.1 uncultured Acidiferrobacteraceae bacterium
TGCATCAGCGCCGCAAATTGCTGCGCCATGACGCGGTAACCTGCGTTAGTCGGATGCACTTCATCCGGCGCGCTGCCGGGTCGATTGATCAATAACAATTCCGGCCGCCCCAGAAACGCGGAATAAATATCCGCTACCGGCACGCCGAAGGCGCCCGCGACTTGCGCCACGATTTGATTGAATACCGGCACGATCTGATCGGCGCCCGGGATTTGCGGAATGGTGTAGAGATTCCCGATATAAATGCGCGCATTCGGCAACCCGGTATGCAGCGCTTGCAGAATTTGTACGAGATTATTCTGGAAATTGTTTAATACCACCGCCGGATCGGCACCCTGTAGGATCGATAGCAAATCGTTACCGCCGATGCTGATCGTGATCACATCTGGTTTATACGCCTCCAAGGCCTGCGGCACTTGATACGCCAGCATCTGCGCACTGGTAACGCCCGGCACCGCGGCATCGGCAAACAAAACTTGGGTGACGGGCGCAATCACACCCGAACGATAAAGCAAATAAACATAACCGTTAGTCGCCGGCATCGCCTTATATCCCGCCGCGAGGCTGTCGCCCAAGGCAAGATATTTAATCGAAGGTGCCGCAACTTGCGCATGCTCCTGCGCAATAACGGGCGTCGATAAAAACAGGAATGCGATTAAACCGTAAACTCGAAGCCGGCTGCATTTCGTTTGCATAAGCTCTCCTTGAGGTGTAAGGCGCAAAGATGACGTTGGAACGGCGACATCATAACGCAGCCGCGGTGGCCACACATCGCCGAATCAGTAACGCGTAATAAGACAACGGGCGCCGAAGCGCCCGTTGTTGCATTGCACCATGCCGCACTACTTACATTGGTCGCGGCCGATGCTATAAGGCCCTGAACCAAATGCCATGATGTACAGCATACCGCCCATGATCGCGATATTTTTCATGAACATGATCATTTGCGTTTGCGCCTCTGCCGCGGGCGCCGACCAAAACGCATGGAACACCCATGTTACCGGGATCAGCCACAGGAAGAACACGAACGCGGCGAGCCGCGCCTTGTAACCGAATATCAGCATTAGGCCGCCGCCGAGTTCAATTACGATGGTAATGATGAGCAGCACATTCGCCATGGGCAGACCTTTGCTCGCCATATAACCCGCCGTCTGGGCAAACCCGCCGATCTTGCCGAACCCGGACAACACGAAAATTAAGGCGAGCAAAATTCGCCCGATCAAGGGGGCGTACTGTTTAGCGATATTGCACATCGTTATCTCCTGTGGTTAAAAAAATTCGTCGCGCGCCGGTTTGTTTGCTGCAGTGGTGACAAAAGGCTACGGAAGATCGAACAATAACGCCTCACCGCGATCGATACCGGTCAAGTTGACGCTGGTTTCATTCTCGATCTTAAGCGCGTCACCACTCTTAAGCACAATACCGTTTACACCCACACTGCCGCGCGCACAATGCACGTAGGCCTTGCGTCCGCGTGCAAGCGCGTGACTCAGCTTGTCATCGCGGTCGAGAATCGTGGCATAGATGCGGGCATCTTGGTGAATCGTCACGGCCCCGTTAGCGCCCTTCGGTCCGGCGATGAGCCGTAGGCGTCCGCGCTTCTCGTCATCCGGTACCAGGGTCTGTT
>CAZCAK010000300.1:0-2776 GCA_964496605.1 uncultured Acidiferrobacteraceae bacterium
TCGCGGTACTCGAACTGCCGCGGTTCGCGCAGCGGTCGGTGCGGGATTGGCATCAGTCGTCGGCACGGTGGTGGCGACGGGTTCGGCGTAGAGCGGTACCACCTTATCGCTCTCATTGGCAGCGCCGGCGGCGATCACCAATACGCTGACACCCTTAATGGTTGTGCTGTAAATACGCTGCATGATTCCCCCCTTTAAACGCACGATAACCTACCGGTAAGTCTTATGGTGTCTTGGTATACTAGCCGCATTCTCCCTCGGCACCAATATGCAAGCGATCGATACCTTAATAAACGCGCGCTGGATTGTCCCGGTCGAACCGGCCGGCGTGCTCGAACACCATAGCCTTGCGGTCGATCAGGGGAACATTGTTGCCCTGCTCCCACAAACCGCGGCGAAACAAACCTATCGCGCACGGGAAACCATCGACCTGCCGCAGCATGTGCTAATTCCGGGGCTCGTGAACGCGCATACCCATGCGGCGATGAGCCTATTCCGCGGCTTGGCCGACGATTTACCGCTCATGGACTGGCTGCAAAAACATATCTGGCCGGCGGAGGCGCGTTGGGTTAGTCCGGATTTCATGCGCGATGGCGTGACTCTGAGTCTCGCGGAAATGATTCGCGGCGGCATCACGTGTATCAACGATATGTACTTTTTCCCGAACGAAACCGCGCGCGCGGTGCGCCATGCGCGTCTGCGCGCTTGCATCGGGCTCGTGGTCTTGGATTTCCCCACCGCTTGGGCGCAAAACGCCGATGAATACATCGAAAAAGGTTTGGCGCTACACGACGAACTGCGCAACGATCCGCTGCTGACGGCGGCGTTTGCGCCACATGCGCCCTATACCGTATCCGATGCGCCGCTGAAACGCATACGCACACTCGCCGATGAAATCGATATTCCGATTCATATGCACGTGCACGAAACCGCGCACGAGGTCAACGAGGCGCTGGCGCAACAGGGCATGCGGCCGTTGGAACGCCTAGATCGCTTGGGCTTTCTCGACCAACGACTCATGGCCGTGCACATGACCCAGCTCACCGATGCCGAAATTACCCTGGTCGCGCAGCGCGGCGTGCACGTGCTGCACTGTCCGGAGTCGAATCTCAAAATCGCCAGCGGTTTATGTCCCGTGCATAAACTGATTCAGGCAGGCGCCAACGTCGCGGTCGGAACCGATGGCGCCGCGAGCAATAACGATCAAGACATGTTGGGCGAAGTGCGCACTGCGGCGTTACTCGCCAAAGGCGTCAGCGGCGATCCGACCGCAGTACCCGCCGCGATGGCGCTGCGCATGGCGACGCTCAATGGCGCTAAGGCCTTAGGTCTGGACGACCGCATCGGCTCACTCAGCACCGGCAAGGCGGCGGACATGGTCGCGGTCGATTTATCGGGCTTATCGACGCAACCGGTATACGACCCGGTGTCGCAATTGATTTACGCCGCGAATCGTAATGACGTCACCGACGTCTGGGTCGCGGGCCAGGCGCTGCTACGCAAACGCGAACTGACCACGCTGGATGAGACTGACCTCAAGCGCCGCGCGGCACAGTGGCGTGCTAACATTCAGGCACCCGCATGAGCACCAACGTCGACCCCGCAGAAATCGCCAAATTCGAAGCGCTGGCGGCGCGCTGGTGGGACCCCACGAGCGAGTTTCGCCCCCTGCACGACATCAATCCGTTGCGTCTCGATTTTATCGCGCAACGTGCGGGCGGACTGAACGGCAAGGCCGTGCTCGATGTCGGCTGCGGCGGCGGCATTCTGAGCGAGGCAATGGCGGCACGCGGCGCGCAAGTCACCGGTATCGATCTGGGACAGGCGCCGCTCAGTGTCGCGCGACTGCATCTCGTGGAAAGCAAACTGCAAGTCGAATATTTGTCGATCGCCGCGGAAGATTTCGCGCGCGAACGACCGCAGCGTTATGACGTCGTTACCTGCATGGAGATGCTGGAGCACGTACCGGATCCGGCATCGACCGTCGCCGCCTGTGCAACGCTCGTAAAACCGGGCGGCCATGTGTTCTTCTCGACTATTAATCGCAATCCCAAGGCCTGGCTCATGGCCATCGTCGGCGCGGAATATATTCTTCAGCTCTTACCCAAAGGCACCCACGAATACGCCAAGCTTATTAAACCGTCGGAGCTTGATCGCTGGGCACGCGCGGCCGGATTGCGCACGGAGGAGTTGATCGGCATGCATTACAATCCGCTCGCGCAACGCTATCGCCTCGGCCCCGGCGTGGACGTGAATTACATCGCCCACACGCTGCGCGCGCGGGAATGATCCGCACCGTTCTATTCGATCTCGACGGGACGCTCGCGGATACCGCGCCCGATCTTGGTTACGCACTCAATACGTTATTAAAGGAACATGGCCACGCGCCGGTCGCCGCGGCGCAAATCCGCGCGACCGCCTCGCATGGTGCACGCGGACTAATCAAGCTCGGTTTCGGCATCGATCGCGGCGACGCGCGCTTCGACGCGTTACGGACGCGCTTCCTAGAAATTTATCGCGACAATATTTGTCGCCATACGGTATTGTTCCCCGGTATGCGCGCCGTCCTCGATCAAATCAAACGCGAAAACCGCTCTTGGGGTATCGTTACCAATAAACCGGCGTTTCTCACCGACTGCCTGGTGGCGCATCTTGGCATCGCCGATCTCGCGGCCTGTGTCGTCAGCGGCGACACCACCGCGAATAGCAAGCCGCACCCCGAGCCGCTGCTCTACGCCTGCAAAAAAACCGATAGCCGACCGGAAGATTGCCTTTA
>CAZCAK010000301.1:0-2765 GCA_964496605.1 uncultured Acidiferrobacteraceae bacterium
GACGGTGGGTGGGTGTGGTGGTTAAGCGATTAAGCGAATCTGAGAGGAATTAACAATGGCAAGACTGACTAAAATCAAAACCCGACCCAAAGAGGGCGGTACCGAGATCCTCGTATTGGTAAATCATCCAATGGAGACCGGTCAACGTGTCGATCCCAAAACCAAAGAAAAGGTACCGGCGCACTTTATTCAAAAGATGACTATTGAAGTCAACGGCAAACCAGTAGCCGTCGCCGACCTTGGGGTTGCAGTGTCGAAAGATCCGCTGATCGGCGTCGAAGTCAAAGGTGCGAAGGCTGGCGACAAGGTCAAAGCTAGCTGGACCGACAACAAGGGCGAAACCGGCAACGCCGAAACCACGATCTAACGCCGTTACCGCCACTAGGAGACCCCATGAAAAAACTGCTAATGGCCTGCGCCGCTCTCGGTTTGCTTGGTAGCTTGCAAGTCCAAGCTAGCCCAGAGTCGGATTTGGCTGAATTCCAAAACTATTTTAAGAAAAAATTCCCTGACGTACCGTTCGAAGAGTTTTCCAATGGTATTTACGGTTTGCCGATCGCAAAAGATCGTCGCGCCGAGTGGGAAGCCATCATGGAATTTCCGCCGTTCGATATCGATCTAGAGCACGGTAAAGAGCTGTGGCAAAAGCCGCTGAAGTCCGGCAAAACAATGGCGAGCTGCTTTAAGAACGGCGGCAATAACATCGCGCAAGGGTATCCTTACTGGGACAATACTACGCGTCAAGTGCGCACGATTGAGCTCGATATCAACGCCTGTCGCAAGCGCAACGGCGAAGAGGAGTTTAAGGATCTCGATAAAGGCGATATGGCCGCCGTAACGGCGTATATGAAGTCGCTCTCGAAAGGTCAGAAAGTGAAGCTCGACCTGTCGAACCCAGGCGCCATTCAGGCCTATGAGAAGGGCAAACAGTTCTATTGGGCGCGTCGCGGTCAATTGAATTTTGCCTGCTCGCATTGTCATATCGACAATGCCGGCAAATTTATTCGCGGCAACATCTTGAGCCCGGGTCTCGGACACGGCGTCGGCTTCCCGACTTACCGTTCGGAATGGGGCTACCTCGGCACGCTGCATAATCGCTACGCCGGCTGCAATAAGCAGGTGCGTGCCAAACCGCTGAAGGCGCAAAGCGAAGATTACCGCGCCTTAGAGCTTTACGAGACCTATATGGATACCGGTCTGCCGCTAACGGCACCGAGCCATCGGCCGTAATTAGGGATATTTAAAAATCAAAGCCCGGCCTCGCCGGGCTTTTTTTTCGTCGATGCCCTACTCCCGCCGCCAATTTTTACAACTACTGGCTGTCGCCGCGGCGGCCTGTACTCGGCGCAACACCGGAACGGATCTTTACGACCTACCGCCGTTTGGCAATATCAGTCTACTGCACATCAGCGACAGCCATGGGCAGCTCACACCGCTTTATTTGCGCGAACCGTCGTGGCATCAGGTCGGCGAACAGCGCATTGATGCAGAGACGCTATTAAAAAATGCGGGCGTCGCCGCCGGTAGCGCCGTGGCACATGCCCTGACCCCGGCTGATTTTGTCGCCTTGGCGCGCGAATACGGCACTGTCGGGGGTTATGCCTACCTGGCGACTCTAATCAAAAGTCTGCGCGATCAACGCGGCGGCCGCAGCCTCTTGTTCGACGGCGGTAGCACCCTCAATGGCTCGGCCACCTCGCTATGGACCGAAGGCCAAGACATGATGGATGCGCAGCGGCTGCTCGGCGTCGACTTCACCACCGGTCACGGTGAGTTTTTCTACGGCGCAGAACGCGTAAAGGCGCTGTATCGCGACAGCACGCGCCCGATGCTTCTGGCGTCGAATATTGACGACGCGGTGTGGGGCACACGGCCATTTGCTGCAAGCACGCTGCGCGAGCTCAGCGGCGTTCGCGTCGGCGTAATCGGTCTCGCTTATCCGCACTTTAGCGAGGTGCATTCGCAACAATTATGCCCCGATTGGCGCTTTAGCCTCGACGAGGCGCAGATTCAGCAGCGCGTCGACGAGCTGCGCGCCAAAACCGATATCATCGTGATCCTCTCGCACAGCGGCTTGTCCGCGGATTTAAAATTGGCGGCACGCTTACACGGCGTGGATGTCATTTTGAGCGGACATAGTCACGATGCGTTGCCACAACCGTTCACCGTTAATAACGCCGGTGGCCGGACCTTGGTTGTAAGCGCCGGCGCCCACGGAAAGTTTGTTTCGGTTTTGGATTTACAGGTCGGCAAAGGCAAGGTGCGCGACTATCGCTATCACTTGGTGCCGATCTTCAGCAATCGAATCGCGGCCGACGCACGCATGGCGGCACATATTGAAAAAACCCGCGCGCCCTATCGCGAAAAATTATCTGAAGCCCTGGCGCGCAGCGAAAGTTTGCTATATCGCCGCGATCCGTTCCTGGGCACGATG
Source organism: uncultured Acidiferrobacteraceae bacterium (assembly GCA_964496605.1). Lineage (GTDB taxonomy): Bacteria > Pseudomonadota > Gammaproteobacteria > Acidiferrobacterales > CAZCAK01 > CAZCAK01. Next base: position 2,435 of record CAZCAK010000301.1, read on the forward strand.
GACCAATTACTGACGCAAGCTATGCGCAGCCAATTGGAAACGGAAATCGCCTTCGTTCCCGGCTATCGCTGGGGTGCCGATGTGCTGCCCGGCGAAACCCTCACCCTCGAGACGGTCATGAATCAAACCGCGGTACCGAATGGCGGAAGTTGCCAAGTCGGCGAGCGCACCGGCGAGGAAATTAAAAATCTTTTGGAGCGTTACGCCGATCTCAGTTTCAATAAGGACCCCTACTTGCAACACGGCTACGATATGTTGCGCGCTGGCGGCCTCTATTATCGAATCAAAACCAGCGCCGATCTCGGTCAACGCATTAGTGAACTACGTCTCG
>CAZCAK010000302.1:0-2758 GCA_964496605.1 uncultured Acidiferrobacteraceae bacterium
ACCCGGATTACTTATTAAAGGCCTTGCAGGACTATAAGTCCGGCGCGCGTAAGAATCCGATCATGTCCGGCTTCGTCGCCAATCTGTCGGCGAAGGACATGGAAGATCTCGCGGCATATTTCTCGCAGCAACACGGTCTCGCGATCGATCCGCCGAAGTAGTTTGGCCATCCGTGCCGGTGTTACCGGCACGGATTCCCTTCTCCGACCCCCAACCATGATTCGCGCCGTCGTCACCGATATCGAAGGCACGACATCGTCCCTATCCTTCGTCAAGGACGTGTTGTTCCCTTATGCGCGTGCGCATCTGCCGGCCTTTGTCGCGCAACACGCACACGAGCCGAAGGTCGCGGCGATTTTGCAGGAGGCGCGGCGCGCGGCCGGCGATGTGAACGACGACGCGGCGCTGGTGCAGCGTATGCTCGACTGGATCGACCGCGATCAAAAGATCACGCCGCTAAAAACGCTGCAGGGATTTATTTGGCGCGAGGGTTATGCGCGCGGTGATTTTCGCGGGCATGTTTACGCTGATGCGGCAAAGAACCTGCGTCGTTGGCATGCCCAGGGCCTGCGTCTCTATGTTTACTCTTCCGGTTCCGTGGAGGCGCAGCAATTGCTATTTCGTTACAGCGAGGATGGCGATCTTAGCGGCTTATTCAGCGGCTATTTCGATACCAATATCGGTCATAAGCGCGAAGCCGAATCCTACCGCCGGATCGCGCAGGCGATCGATCTGCCCAGCGCGGAGATTGCGTTTCTATCCGATATCGAAGCTGAGCTCGACGCAGCGACCACGGTGGGGTTTTACACGGTGTGGCTGGTGCGGGATGGAGTAGCGCCCGCCGACGGACATCGGCAGGCGCGGGACTTTGACGCGATTCGTTTCGATTAGGCGGCGGAGCTGCCGCCGAAACCAGGTCGTTCGCGTGCGCCGGCTTGGCGCAATAGTTCAATGATTTCGTTGTAGCCCTTTTCCACCGCGAACGCCATCGCGGAAATACCTTCGCGTGTCTCCGCGTGCACATTGGCGCCATAGGCGATCAAGACTGCGACAACGTCGGTGTGACCGGCATCGGCCGCCATCATCAACGCGGTGAGACCGTTGTGGTCACGCGCATCGGCGGTTGCGCCGTGCTTGAGCAAGACCTTGATGCTTTCGGATTGGCCGTACAGTGCCGCCAACATTAAGGCGGTATCGCCCATCTTCGTCACCGCATTCACATCCAATTGGCGGGCGAGCAGGTATTCCAGTACCTCGGTTTGGCCGCGCGCGGCTGCCATCATCAGCGGGGTCACGCCATTATTGCTTTCGGCATCGCCGGCAGCGCCATACGCGAGCAGTAATTCCACGACCGCGCGGTGCCCATTGCGCGTGCCGTACATCAAGGCCGTTAAGCCGTTCGGATCCGTGTCGTCCACTTTGGCGCCTTTGGCGATCAAGGTGCGCATGAAGTCGATATTGTTTTGTTGTGCCGCGAGCATCAACGGTGTACGACCTTGTTCGTCGCGCACATCGGCGCCTTGGGTAATCAGTGTCAGCAACGTATGCTCGACTTCCAGGCGATCGGCATCCGCCGCATTGCCCTGTGTCGTTTTAATCGGCTGCGCACTGCAGGCGACTAAGAGTGAAGCCGCTAAGATTACGGCGCTTACGATGGTTCGTTTCATTGTTGAATGCCCCCGCCATGGTTTTGGCCGCAATGGCCCCCGCCCAAAGACTTTGCAAAACCTATACCAGCGCCATAGGTCGTACGCCCTAGACAAAAGTGCTAGATCGCTTAGCGAGCTCAATGTTGGATATGGGAAACGACGACTAGAATGGCGCCATGAAGATTAGTGTTTTCGATTTATTTACCATCGGTATTGGTCCGTCGAGTTCTCATACTGTCGGGCCGATGCGTGCGGCAAAACGTTTCGCGGATTCATTACGCGACGAGCATCACCTCGGTCGCACCACGCGGGTTTGTATAGAATTGTTCGGTTCGCTGGGCCATACCGGCAAGGGCCACGGCAGCGATCGCGGCGTTTTGCTTGGGCTGATGGGTGAGACGCCGGAATCGGTTGATCCGGCAACGATTGAAGCGCAGATAAATCGTATTACTAACGAGCACCGTTTATTGCTCGCGCATACACAGCAGATCGATTTCGATCCGGCGCGCGACTTGATTTTTCATCGCCGCGAAACTTTGCCGGGTCATCCCAACGGCATGCGCTTTCGTGCCGATGCCGCCGATGGCACAAGATTAAGCGAGCGTATTTATTACTCCATCGGCGGCGGCTTCGTGCGCGATGCCGAACCGGTGAATTCGCACGTGCGTCATGAACCGCGGGCGTTGCCATTCCCATTTCATTCCGGCGATGATTTATTGCGCCTTGCGACCACACACGGCTTATCGATCGGCGAGATGATGTGGCGCAACGAATGCGAGTGGCATGGCGAGACGACAGTCGCGACACGTCTCGACGCGATCTGGACCGCGATGCAGGCCTGTGTCGAACGCGGTTGCGCCACCGAAGGCATATTGCCCGGCGGATTACGTTTAGAGCGCCGAGCGCCGGCCTTGCAGCGTAAACTCCAGGCGCGCGATGGTGGGCCCGGTGCCGTCGCCGTCGATAGTCTTGCGGCATTGGACTGGGTGAACTTGTTCGCACTCGCGGTCAACGAAGAGAACGCCGCCGGCGGCCGCGTGGTAACGGCACCGACCAATGGCGCCGCCGGCATTGTGCCGGCGGTGCTGCACTACTACGACCGCTTCATC
>CAZCAK010000303.1:0-2751 GCA_964496605.1 uncultured Acidiferrobacteraceae bacterium
CAAACACAAGGCGACGCGATCGCCGCGCTGCAAACCCTCGTTCGCCAAGGCCTGTTGCCAGCGCGCAACCTGCTTGCCGGCCTGCGCCCAGCTCAGATCGCGCCATTCGCTGCCGGTATAAAAACGATACGCCGCCGCATCCGGCGTCTCGGCAATACGTGCCACGAATAAATCGGGCAGCGTCGACTGCGCGGTAATGGCGAGTGCCATGCTACTCGCGAATCAGCATATGGCGTGCGAGCAAATCCGGCTGACTCCAGCCCGGATCCGGCTCGAAACGCTGACCGTATTCCTGTGCCAGTCGACGCAGATTTTGGCGAATGCTGTTTTCGCCCAAGCTCTCGGCATAGCGCATCGGCCCGCCGAGATAGGGCGCAAAGCCGGTGCCATACACCATTCCGGCGTCGACGGTATCGTCGTCATGCACCACGCCTTCGCGCAAGCAGGCCATCGCTTCGTTCAACATGCGCATGATGAGCCGGTCGGCAATCGGGGTGAACACGGTATTTTTTCTCAAGGCAGGCGCGCTCGGTCGGCCGCTTTTATCGTAGCGATAAAATCCCTTGCCGGATTTTTTTCCTAATTCGCCGGCGGCCACCATCGAGCGCAATCCTGCCGGTACCGTCATACCGAGCGGACCGGACAACATCTCGCCGACCGATAAACAAATATCGAGACCAACCGTGTCGGCCAATAGCACGGGCCCCATCGGCATGCCGAAATCGGTCGCGGCGCGATCGATTTCGGTAAACGGCACACCCTCCTCAACCATCACCATCGCCTCCATTAAGTACGGCATCAGGATGCGATTGACCAGAAACCCAGGGCTGCTCTTGACGTCGAGCGGCAAGCGCTCGAGGGCAACGGTGAAGGCGCGCGCGCGTTGCAACGCCTGCTCGCTGGTTTGTGCGCCGCGAACGATTTCCACCAACTGCATTTGCGTCACCGGATTAAAAAAATGCAGACCGACCAAACGCGAGGGGTCGCGCAGCGACTGCGCAATGATCTCTAAGGGGATACTGGAGGTGTTGGTGGCAAGCAAGGTATTGGGGCTGACGCGATTTTCCAAATCTTTAAACAGCGCGCTCTTGGCCTCAACCTTCTCGACGATCGCCTCGATCACGACATCGGCATGATATATGCCGTTGCCTTGCAGATCCGGAAACAAACGATCCATCGCCGCTTGTATCGCCCGCGGATCCTTCAAGCGACGTTTGAAAAACTTGTAAGCCTTATTCGTCGCACGTGCCAAAGCCTCGGGATGACGATCCTGCAGGCTGACTTGAAAACCTTTGAACGCGGCCCACGTCGCAATATCGGCACCCATGACGCCAGCGCCGATCACGTGCACGCGCTGGATATCGTTCGGCGTTTTGCGCCCGTTGCGTTTGAGTTCTTCACCGAGCAAGAACACATGTACCAAACTGCGGCTGCTGCGACTCACGAGCAATTCGGCGCAGGATACCGCCTCTTCCTCTTGACCGGCGACGCGCATCCATAAATCCAACAGACGATACGGCGCCGGATAATGCTGCGGATTCGCCTTCTTCCGCACTTGGCGCTCGAGCAAACGACGCACCAGAGGCCGTAGCGGTTTCCAGCCCGGCAGTCGTTGCCACCAAGTCGGTGTGTGTCGCGCCGGCCGATCCTTTAATAAGCGAATCGCCGCGCGCATTAAATGACGCTCCGGCACCACTTCGTCGACCAGGCCCATGCGCTTCGCGGCCTTGGCCGTGACCGTGCGCGCACTCAACATCAAATCCAATGCCGGCAAATCACCGATGAGTCCGGGCAGGCGCACGGTGCCGGCGAAACCGGGATGAATACCGAGCTTCACTTCGGGTAAGCCTAAGCGGGTGCGCTCGTCTTCGCGCGCGACGCGATAGGTACAAGCCAGCGCCAGCTCTAAGCCACCGCCGAGACATACACCATGAATCAGCGCTACCGACGGAAACGGCATGTTTTCCAGGCGATTGAGTACCATTTGGCCGGCGCGCGTGAGCTCCGCGGCGCGCGCCGAATCGCTGATCTTGCGAAACTCGAACACGTCGGCGCCGACGACAAAGCCGCTCGCCTTGCCGGAGCGCAAAATTAAACCGCGATATTCTCGGCCGTTTAAACCGGTGAGGGTCTTGTCGAGTTCAAGTAAAACTTGTTGCGATAAGGCGTTGGCGGCTTTGTTTTCGACATCGAGCGTGAGGATTACGATGCCGTCCGCTTCTTCTACCGACCAATGAGACACTAAGCACCTCCACTTCGAACCAACATCGCACCGCCCTGTCCACCGCCGATGCACAAGGTCGCGACACCGAGACCGCCACCGCGACGTTGCAAGGACTTCAAGAGGTGCAGCACGATACGCGCACCACTGGCGCCGACTGGATGACCGCAGGCGATCGCGCCGCCCTCGGGATTCAGGCGCTCGGGATCCATCGCGCCGAGCGGTCGATCCATTTTCAGCTCCTCGCGTGCGTATTGCGCACTATCCCAAGCCGCTTGGCAACCCAGGACCTGCGCCGCGAACGCCTCGTTCAGTTCCATCTGCGTCAGATCTTTCATTTGCAAATTAAACCGCTGCATCAGTTTCGCAACCGAATGCACCGGACCCAATCCCATCTGACTCGGATCGACTCCGGCCCATTCATCACCCACCAATTCGCCGAGAGTCGGTAATTGATAACGCTTGACCCCGTCTTCGCTCGCGAGCATTAGCATCGCCGCGCCGTCGGTGACCTGTGAGCTATTGCCCGA
>CAZCAK010000304.1:0-2744 GCA_964496605.1 uncultured Acidiferrobacteraceae bacterium
CTTGAGATTTACATAGTGCTTTATCTATTGATCGTTGTCCTAAGCCTGGTCTACGGCGCTAGGCGGGTATGTGTGCCAGCAACTCGCCGTTTACGCAGTCGTTTATGGTTAATCGCGATGGCACCGATCGCGATATTTTTTATTTATTTAACGGTGGCACATCATTTTGGCTTTACGCGACAGATCAGTTCAACGATTTACGGTCCCTTGGTGATGACGATCCCTTTTATTATTGCCGGATATGCAACGTACCATCATCGATTATTTGATTTTCAATTTTTTATACCGGGATCGCGTGTGCGCAAGGAAAAAGAGGCGCTTTACGATCGTATCGAGGCGGGTGCCCAAACGATCAGCGATGCGCGCTCGCTACGTCGCGCCTTGGGCGCAATCGCAAACGCCTTAGAGTGCTCGGTTGGTATGGCCGATGAGCAGCGCCGCCTCACGATCCATCCGCGTGGAGTTCGAGATGCACCTGACCGTGTCAGTGATATTGAGCTAACGGTGCTGCGCGCGGTTGATACATTGACCGTCGCCGAAGAGATTAGGGAAACGCAGGCTAATTTATACCTGGCAATGACGCGCAGCGATATTGCGGCGATCGTGCCCATGGAGACCAGGGCCGGTACGGTTTGCCGCTGGCTGCTGCTCGGTAAGCGCTTTAGCGAACAGGTTTACACCCCGCTCGATTTCCGCGTGGTTGAACGCTTATTCGAGCGTTTGGCCGAGCGTTCGCGCGAGCAATTCTCCGTGTTGCGGGCACAACTCGCGCGTGTGACGCGTGAGTTGCAACAATACCAACGGCGGCTTGATACGATCGAAGCCGAGCGCCGTGACCTAAAGCTGCAGCTATCACGCACCGAGCTTGAGAACAGCGAACTGCGTTCGCGCAGCGAATTCAAGCCTGCCTTCTGGACGCGAAAGGCGCTCGAGGATTATGTTGCCGAGTTCGAGAAGGAGATAATCGGGCAGGCATTAGCGGCTGCCCAAGGCAATATCTCCGAGGCGGCACGCCTGCTCGATATGCGTGCCAATACCCTTTTTTACAAAATTAAGCGCTATGGTTTATCTGGTAAGTGAGGCGTTAAGTTTTGGCCGCACTACGTATCGTTTTAAGCGCCCCGCTCCATGCAATGACTTGATCGAGCATGGTAGTAACCGAAGTTGAGTGGCGCGCATCGGGCTTAAACTTGCTGAAGTTTTCGAAATCGGTAAATAGTGACAGCATGACTTGCGCGCGCACATCGGCGATCATCAGCTCGCCCATTACTAAACGCAGTTGTTCGACCGCGCGCACACCCAGGGCGCTGCCGTAGCTTACGAAACCCGCCGCCTTATTGTTCCACTCGGCAAATAGGAAATCGATAGCGTTTTTTAAGGCGCCCGACGTGCCGTGATTATATTCCGGTGTTACGAACACAAAACCGTCGCAGGCACCGATTTTTTCCGCCCATTTTTTCGTATGCGGCTTGCTGTACTGGCCCATCGACGGCGGTATTGGTTCATCGAGTAGAGGTAGGTTTATATCTTTCAGATCGATGAGTTCGAATTGAGCATCGCTGCGTTTCTTAGCGATGTCGTAAACCCAACGACCGACGGCTTCACCGTTACGATTCGGCCGGGTGCTACCGATGATAATCCCGATCTTGGTCATTAGTTATTTTCCCTCTCAACGTCATTCTGGTTAACGTGCATTTTTGGAATCTTGATTCGATGCTCCGCCGCCACCTGGCCCTTGGCTACCACCGGTGGTCGGTTCGCCACCTTCGCTACCACCGCCTTGCCCCGATGGTGGTGTTGCTGTTTTTGATGGTGGCGACGTAGTGCCCGCGCGTGCCGGAACTTGCTGTGTCGGACGTGGCGGGGTCGGCAAGGCGGCATAGTATTGTGCGAGCACATTAAGGTCGTCAGCGGTTAATTGTTTGATGATGGCGGACATCTGCGCACTGGGATCGGTCGCACGTTTTCCGCTTTTCCAATCGGCTAAGGTTGCCAGCAGATAGTCCTGGGTTTGTCCAGCAAGATACGGAAAACTCGGCGGTTCGCCGCTGCCTTCTGGGCCATGGCAATTTTGACAAGCTTGCACTCGTAACTTGTCGTCACCAATCGTTACTAGTATCCGTGCGCGATCGTTGCTGCTTGGTTTGCCCTTCGTTTGTGGCGGTGCTAGGTCGGCGTAATACTGGCTCAATGCCTCGCGCCGTGCTGCATCCAATCCCTTGACGATCGGTGTCATCACGGCGTTATTGCGGCTGCCGTCGGCATAGGCCGCGAGTTGTTTATTGAGGTACGCCGGCGATTGCGCCGCGAGTCGCGGTACCGCGCCCTTCCCTTCGCCATGTGCACCGTGACAAGTAGCACAGCTACTGACGTCAGTCGTAACGACCGCAGCAAGACACGGCGGGGTGATCGATAACGCAGCGAATATCGCTAAGCCAAACGCCCGCATCACGGGTTACACCAGCGGGCCAGGTGATTTTAGATATTTCTTGGTGATGGCATCGACCGACCAGTAAATCAGTGCCCCGACCGTATCGGTCGGGTTATAGGAGGCGTTCTGGGGAAAATTCGATGCGCCAATGACAAAAACGTTTGGCACGTCCCAAGTTTGCAGATAGCGATTGACGACGCTTTTATCCGGAGTTTCGCCCATGATCGTGCCGCCGGGGTTATGCGTTGTTTGATATGGTGTCGTCGTATATGGCGCCTTACGCGGTGTGCCTACGGTTTGTCGCCCGCCCATG
>CAZCAK010000305.1:0-2735 GCA_964496605.1 uncultured Acidiferrobacteraceae bacterium
GCTCAACCCGGACGACTCGCGTATCCCGACGGTGGACGATCTGTCGTGGATGGAAGCGCAAATCAAGCGTCGCCTGCATCGCCGCTGGTGGGCCTTCGGCAGCTTCGTCCTATTATTGGTGTTGGCGACCCAAGCGGCTTATGCCTATCGCTTGGAGCTTGCGCGCGAACCGCAGGCGCGCGCCTGGATGGAGCGTTTATGTGCACCCCTCCAGTGCACCGTGCCGACGCCGCACGACGTTAATCAAATCGAGCTCGATGCCGAAGTGACGCCCCATCCGCAATACGAGCGCGCGCTCAATGTCAATGCGGTGTTGATTAATCGCGCGACTTATCCGCAGCCGTTTCCTTGGATGGAATTATCATTTACCGATGCACAAGGTGTGACCATCGCGCGTCGCGCATTTCCGCCCGCGGATTATCTCGGCGACGCGGCCGATGCCGCGCGCGGTATGACGCCGAATGTAGAATTTCACGTGCAAATGGAGGTGACACAACCGGCGCGCGACGCGATCGGCTACGAAGTGCAACTGGTCGATCCGCGCTGACAAGAGCAATACCCGCAACAACGTCGGGCGCGGTTGCATTGCGCGCCGACCGCTGGTTATGATGCCCGCCTTTCCGCGGAATCCGTATGCAAATCGGCCCTTATCAATTAAAGAATAATTTACTGGTTGCGCCCATGGCCGGCGTCACCGATAGGCCGTTTCGTCAGTTGTGCAAAAAACTTGGCGCCGGTATGGCGGTGTCAGAAATGGTAGCGTCGAACTCGCTGTTGTACGGCAGCGAGAAGACCTTGCGCCGCGCGAATCACGACGGCGAGACCGAACCGAAGTCGGTGCAGATCGCCGGCGCCGATCCAGCGATGATGGCAGAGGCGGCGCGTTATAACGTCGATCGCGGCGCGCAAATCATCGACATCAATATGGGTTGCCCGGCGAAGAAGGTGTGCAATGTCATGGCCGGGTCGGCCTTGTTGCGCGACGAGCCGCTAGTAAGCCTTATCCTCAAGGCCGTCGTCGCCGCGGTCGATGTGCCGGTCACGCTGAAAATTCGCACTGGTTGGGACAAGGGCCATCGCAATGGCGTCGCGATCGCGCAAATGGCGGAGGCGATCGGCATTCAGGCGCTCGCGGTGCATGGACGTACGCGCGCATGCATGTATCAAGGCGACGCCGAGTACGACACCATCGCAGCCATCAAGGCCGCGGTGAAAATTCCGGTCGTCGCCAATGGCGATATCGACACGCCGGAAAAGGCAAAATACGTTTTGGACTATACCGGCGTCGATGGCGTCATGATTGGCCGCGCAGCGCAGGGTCGTCCGTGGATTTTTCGCGAAATCCAACATTATCTAGTCACCGGCACGAAATTGCCGGAACCGTCGACGCAAGAGATCCGCGAGACTTTGCTGGCGCATCTGCGTAATCTCTACGAGTTTTACGGCGAATACACCGGCGTGCGCATGGCGCGTAAACACATCTCTTGGTACAGCAAGGGTCTGGTCGGCGGCGCCTTGTTTCGCAATGCGATCAATCGCGTCGAGACGATCGAGGAACAGCTGCGGTTACTGGAAGAGTTTTTTGCGCAAACGGCACACGCCACCGGTCTTGCCGCTTGAGTATTATGAAAGAACAGCGCAAAGGGCCGATTGCGACCTGCGTTAAAACCGCGATCGAGCGTTATTTCCACGATCTCGACGGCGAAAAACCCGGCGAGCTATACGACATGGTGCTGCATGAAGTCGAGGCGCCGCTGCTGGAAGTAGTGATGCACTACGCCAAGGGCAATCAGTGTGAAGCGGCCAAGGTGCTCGGCATCAATCGCAATACCCTGCGCAAAAAATTAAAAATTTACGGATTGGTTTAATGGCATCGATCGAACGCGCCTTGATCAGCGTGTCGGACAAGCGCGGCGTGGTCGAGTTCGCGCGCAGTCTGGCACGGCACGGCATTGAAATTCTCTCCACCGGCGGTACCGCGAAATTGTTGCGTGAGCAGGGCCTCAAAATTATCGAGGTCGCGGACTACACCGGCTTTCCGGAAATGCTCGATGGACGGGTGAAGACGCTGCATCCACGCATTCACGGCGGCATACTCGGACGCCGTGACGATGCGGCCCATGCCGCTGTAATGCGCCAACACGATATTCCGCGCATCGATTTAGTGATAGTGAATCTCTATCCGTTCGCGCAAACGGTGGCGCGCGCCGATTGCGGCTTGGACGAGGCGATCGAAAATATCGACATCGGTGGCCCAACGCTGATTCGCGCCGCGGCAAAAAATTTCCACGGTGTGACGGTGGTAGTCGATAGCGATGATTACGCGCGCGTACTGTCGGCGATTGTCGCGGGCACGGTCGATGAAACTTTACGCTTCGATCTCGCGGTGAAGGCATTCGAACATACCGCGCGTTACGATGGTGCGATCGCGAATTATCTCGGTACGCGCCTGCAGCCAAAGCCAGAGCTGTTCCCGCGCACCTTCAATCTGCAATTTCAGTTGGCACAGGCGATGCGTTACGGCGAAAACCCGCATCAACAGGCGGCGTTTTACAAGGAGCCGCAAGCGGCCGAGGCCTGTGTCGCGACGGCTAAGCAATTACAAGGCAAAGAATTGTCGTACAACAATGTTGCCGATAGCGATGCCGCGCTCGAATGCGTCAAATCTTTTGCCGAGCCGGCGTGCGTGATCGTCAAGCACGCCAATCCCTGCGGCGTCGCCGTCGCCGATCGCA
>CAZCAK010000306.1:0-2732 GCA_964496605.1 uncultured Acidiferrobacteraceae bacterium
GCGGTCCAAGGTCGGCATATGCGCGCGCTGTGCCAACAGCCAGCCGATTCGCCAACCGGTCATACCGTGGTATTTGGAAAAACTATTGACCACATAAACCGCATCGCTCAATGCGGCGGCGCTTAATATATTGTTTCTGGGCGTATCGTTTTGGTCATAGATCAAGCCGCGGTAGATTTCGTCGACGATTACATGGCCACCGCGGGCGACAACGGCGTCAATAATGGCGCGCATGGCCGCAGCGTCGATGGCCGCACCGGTCGGATTCGCCGGCGATGCGATTAACACCACCTTTGTCCGTGCCGTCCAGTATTGCGCAATCTGTTCCGGCGTCAGTTGATAATGATTCTTGGCGTCGACCGGAATCAGAACCGCATTCGCGCCGAGCATGGTGACGAAATTGCGATTGCACGGATATCCCGGATCGGGCAGCAGCACCTCATCGCCATCGTCGAGTAAGGCCGCCAGCGCCAACCACAGGGCGCCGGAACTACCGGGAGTGACGATAATGCGTTCGGCGTCGACGCTCGGCAGCGCGTAGTGCGCCGCGATTGCGCGGCGCAAGGCCGGCAAGCCTAAGCTCGAAGTATAAAAAGTGTGTCCGGCTTGTAACGCCGCGATACCCGCCTGCACGATCGCGGACGGCGTCGGAAAATCTGGTTCGCCGATTTCTAAATGAATAATCGATTCACCGGCGGTGGCGCGTTGCTGTGCCTGCGCCAGAATATCCATGACGTGAAATGCTTGAATCTGTTGTGCGCGACGCGCGGCTGAGGTCATGGCGCGAGTGTGCGCAAAACGCGGCGCCGGTGCAATGTTATAGCGGCAGCAATAAAAAAACCCGCGCACCTTGCGGTACGCGGGTCGATACTACGAATGACGGTTTAGACCGTGATCGTATTACCGTCGACACCGGTGAAGCTAAAGCCGGTGAAGCGTTCGTTGTAGGAGTAACGCACATCGCGCAAGATCGAGATACCGACTTGCTCGCCGAGGCGTACACCTTCGATCGAATCGGAACGCCAATGCACGCCGGCAGCACCGCGACCGAGCGCGACATTGAACGCCAGTTTGTTTAATTCGCCGCCGACGGTGAGCGCTTGATCGGTGTACGGCAATAGCGCCGTGCCATCACTGTTTACGACCTTGGCGTTCGGGATGACGAAGTTTTCGTCGAAGAACGCCTTCAAGATCGTAATCGCAGCGCCGGCCAAACACGCATGGCCCGCAGGGTATGCCGGATGCGGTGGTACGCCGACTGGGTAAACCTGCGGCAACATATATGTGCCGTACTTACTGAAGGTCTGTGCCGCCGCGGTCGAATTCAATACATCGCCATGAATCGGATAGCTGGTGGCGCCAACCATGTGGTTGTGGACGCGTCCGCCGAAACCTTCCGGACGGATACGGCGATGCACTAACCACTTTTGATACCAGGCATGTTTCTGCGCAATCGAGGTCGCGCGCACAATCAGATCGAGCGCGTTATGCAGACCGAAGGTGCCATGACCATGTTGCGTGCGCGACGTGTTGTACGGATTACTCGGCGCGAACGGGGCCTTGAACGTGCGGTTCAACATGATCGCGGCATCGAAGTACGATTGGAACATGACATCGCGACCCACATACTCGGCGAGGTCGCGATTGTTGCGTAGATAGCGCGTTACCGGATCGAAAATCGAGCTGCCACCGACGGTACCGTTTTGTTGCGCCAGCCACACATCGTAGCTCGTCACCCAATCGGTGCCGGGCATCGAGGTCTGAATCCGTTGCGGCACCGTGATAGCACCGTAGGCAATCGGCTGCACGAGGAATTGCGATAAGAACGGACCGACGTTGCAACCGGGTGCGAAACCGCGGAACAAGGTACGCGGCGTGACCACACCACCTTCCTTCGGTCCACGGAAATCGTTCATGCGCGATAATTCGCTCGCCGCCATTGCCGCCATGCTGCTGGTTTCGAAGTCGTTAAAATTGGTGTCGCGCAATAGGGCTTGCCAATAGAGTTCGACCATTTCACCGGCAGTTTCGGCGCTGGCGAAGGCGGGCGCCGGGGGGAGCGCTAAGGAATGCGAATCGGCACCCATGACTTCGAATGCGTACACCGCTTGCGGGTCGCGCTGCGTCAAATTGCCCGGCGTCGGGATCTGTTCAAAGATCGCGGGATCGCCGGTGCGCAACGCGTTCAGATATATCGCGTAGGCTGCCGGATCGACTTCACCGAGGTTATTGTGCGGCATGCCCTTGCTATAGCTACCGATATAATTCGGATAGCGCGCGTCATCGCCGTTATCCGGATGTGCCGGCAGCGTTAAATTTTTGTAGTAGTGCGCCGTGTCCTTACGAAACTCATAAGCGTCTTCTTGACGCTCATTACCGATGGTCGGTCCGATTTCCGTCGCGCGCGCCTTGCCGGAGGCGAGTGTGCTGGCGCCACCGACGACTGTAGTCGCGACGCCAACGGCGGTCGCACCCAACACGCCGCCGAGAAAGCGACGACGGTCGTTCGATGGTAAATCGGTTGCTGCGATTTTTTCGGATTTGTTTTCGGTTGTCTTTTTATCTGTCACGGAACTGCCTCCACAAGATTGAATTGTTGTGCACGCCGCGAGACGGCGATCCATTAACTATAGACGGCGATCGAAGCGGTGTTGCTACTGAGAGCGGCGCATCGGTGACGGCGATCGAGGTCGATCGCAAAATCGCAGCGGGCGAGGATCCGGGAGCGCTCG
>CAZCAK010000307.1:0-2726 GCA_964496605.1 uncultured Acidiferrobacteraceae bacterium
GGGCCTGACCAATAAAAACACCTCGCCGGTGGAGCGCGACGGCATCATGGACGACGTCAAGCGCGCGACTACCATCACCACCGTCGGCACGAATCTGATTCGCATCGATTATAAAGACCCCGATCCCGAGCGCGCGATGACCGTGACCAAGAAACTGGTCGACTTTTTCATCGCCGAGAATGCCGGCACCAAGGCCAAGGAGAGTACCGCGGCGTTCCAATTTATCGACGCGCAGGTGCGCGAGTATCAGTCGAAACTGCAGCGTGCGGAAGACAATATCAAGCAATTTCGTACCGGCGCCCTACGTCCGCAAGGTCAAAATAATAACCGCGAAACGCGCGAGCAGTCGCTACAAGGCCGGCTGGAGCAGACCCAGATGGATCTGAAAGAGGCGGAGAATCGCCGCGCCAGTATCGAGTCGCAGTTGGCGAATGCCGGCGAGGTGGTCGACACCAGCGGCGAACGCGATGCGCGTGCGCGTCTCCAACAAATGCAGACGCAGTTGAATACCCTGCGTATGACCTACCAGGATACGTATCCCGATATCGTACGACTCAAGGGCGAGATTGATGACGCCAAGCGCGAGCTCGCGGAGCAACAAAAGCAGCGCCGCGCCAAGGGCGGGGCAACTGCGAATATGGACGAACAGACCGCCAATCTATTTCAAAATCAAATGCGCCAAGAGTTGGTGCATACGCAAACGCAGATTGCGAGCTTACGCGCGCGTTTAACCGAAACGCAAAAATTATTGTCGAGCGAAACCGACGCCGGCAAGCGCGTCATCGGCGGCACCAATCTATCGGAGTTGACGCGCGATTACGAAGTCAACCAGGCGATTCTCGACGACTTGTTAAAACGTCGTGAGAACGCGCGCGTGTCGATGAATCTCGATCGCGATCGGCAGGGGCTTTCGTTCCGTGTTTATGACGAGCCGACCATGCCGGTGCAGCCGACTGGCCCGTTATTTATTCACTTCGCGCTCGGCGGATTCTTTCTCGCCCTGTTATTGCCATTCGGTATTCTTTATCTGAAGCATCAACTGGATTCGCGCGTGCGCTCCGACGTCTTGATTCGCGACGGCATGCAATTGCCGGTCATTGCCGTGATTCCGCATCTATCGACACCGAAGGAGGCCGCCGCGCAAACGCGTGGCCTACAGTGGGTCGGCATCGTCGCGTTCAGCGTCGTGTTTATCTTGATCAGCGTCATCGTCACCGGGAGTAAGGTATGAGCAAGGTCGAAAAGGCATTGCAGAAGGCGCGTGCCGTCGAAGGTCTGCGTGAAATCTCGCCGGCACTGGAGGGCAGTCAGCAGTTAGTGCCGAAGCGCATGGAGCTGATGCCGTTCCGCCATGAAATCTCGCGCATGCGTGAACCGTGGCTGCTCAGTCGGGCCGACATGGCGGAAGAGCGCATCATCTTCCCGGAAATGAAGGATGTCGCGGTCATCGATGCATTTCGTGCCATTCGCACCCGCATCCTGCAGGAATCGCCGGGCGGCAATTGCTCGGTATTGGTGACATCGGTCATGGAGGATGGTGGCACCAGTTTTGTCGCGCTCAATCTTGCCGTGAGTTTCACGCTGGACTCGGCCAAGACATCGGTATTGGTCGATTGCAATCTGCGCGAACCATCGTTCGATTTCCTAACCGCCGGTGACGGCGAACAGGGCCTTACCGATTTGCTCGAGGCGCCGGACTTGGACCCGACGCTCGTGGTGCACCCCGCCGGTATCCCGCGGTTGCGCCTGATTCCGGCCGGTCGCTCCAGCGAGCTCGCGACCGAGCATCTCGAGTCGAAGCGTCTGAAGGAATTTCTCGGTGCGGTACGACAGCGCTATCCAGATCGTTACATGATTATCGATAGCGCCAATATCGCCACCACCTCCGACGCCCAAGTACTGATGAATCTCTGCGATTTCGTGCTCTTGGTCGTGCCGTACGGCAAGGTTTCGGAAAGTCAGATTTGGCAGGCCGCGCAGGCGATCGACGAGCGCAAATTTCTCGGCATCGTGTTCAATAACGAGCCCCGCATGCCCACATTCGGCTGGAATTAGCCGTGACGCGCACCCATCGATTCGCGCCTAGTGTGCAATGGATACTAGGCCTCGGTCTCGTCGTCTCCTGCGTCGTGGTCGCGCCCGCCAACGCGCTGGAAGTGGACTACGGTCTCGGATACGGCGGTATGTACAGCAATAATATCGGGCTCACTCAGACCAATCAGCAAAGCGAATTCATCAATATGATCCGCGGGCTGTTCTCGGCGCAAGAAACCAACGAACGCATGGAGGCGAAATTATTTTCGTTATTGGAATTACGCCAGTACACCCAAACCGATTATAACGACGAGGCGCTGCTGGCACTGGACGGATCGGGGCGCTTCGTCATCGTGCCGCGGCAATTAAACTTCGTCGTCATCGATCGCTTCACGCAAGTGCCGATCACGCCGACCTTGGCGGTGAGCCCAGCGAACCGACAGGACGCCAATGTCCTCTCGCTGGGACCGGACGCGACCTTACATCTGACGCACCTAGATACCATCGAGGGCGGCGGGCGCTTGGAAAATTATTATTACCAGCATGCGCCGGGCTCCGATCGCGCCAGCGCCTATGCGCGCCTCACGCATGCGGTATCGCCGCTGACGCGCGTATTAGCCGCCTATGAACCGTCGCACGTTAACTTCCATGATGAGGCGCTCAATGTCGATTACACGCGTCAGGACATCTAC
>CAZCAK010000308.1:0-2723 GCA_964496605.1 uncultured Acidiferrobacteraceae bacterium
ATCGCCTTCGGCGCAGGACACGGTAACCTCCTCCCCGTCGACGATATCCTGGGTCGCGGTGTTGCAACCGACCACCGCCGGTATGCCGATCTCGCGCGCGACGATCGCCGCGTGGCAAGTGCGTCCGCCGCGATTGGTCACGACCGCCGCGGCGATCTTCATCGCCGGCTCCCAATCCGGATCGGTCATGTCGGTCACCAAGACTTCGCCGCTTTTGAGGCGCTGCATATCGGCGAGCCGGTTAATGATGCGCGCACGTCCGACTGCGATCTTGCGTCCAACACTTTTGCCCTGCACCAATATCGCGCCGCGGGCGTCAAGATGATAGGCGCTGTATTCGTCGGCCGCGGCGCGCGCATGGACCGTTTCCGGCCGCGCCTGCACGATGAACAATTCGCCGCTGATACCGTCCTTGGCCCACTCGATATCCATCGGCACCGGGTGCTGCGCCAAGGTGGAGTAATGTTGTTCGATACGCATCGCGTAACGCGCCAACGTCAAGAGATCCTCGTCGCCGACACAAAACCGGCGTCGCTCATCTTCCGGCACCGCCACATTGCGCGTGGAAAATCCGGCGCCGGTATCGCGCGCATAAATCATGCGAATCGCCTTATCGCCCAGCTGACGTTTTAAGATCGGGCGCTTACCGCGCGCCAGCGTCGGCTTAAACACATAGAACTCGTCCGGATTCACCGCGCCCTTCACGACATTCTCGCCAAGACCGTAAGAGGCGTTGATAAATACCGCATCGCGAAACCCGGTTTCGGTATCGAGCGTGAACATCACGCCGGAGCAGGCCAGATCCGAGCGCACCATTTTCTGGATGCCGATCGAGAGCGCGACTTGCATATGATCGCAGCCGCGGCTGGCGCGATACGAGATCGCCCGGTCGTTGAATAAGGATGCATACACGCGCACACAAGTGGCGCGTAAATCCGCGACGCCGCGAATATTCAAAAATGTATCTTGCTGTCCGGCGAACGAGGCCTCGGCCAAATCCTCCGCGGTCGCGGAACTGCGCACGGCGACATCCGCTTCCTCGCCGGCGCGCGGTGCCAGCTCGCGATAGGCGCGTTCGATCTCATCGCCAAGTTGCGGCGGCAATTGCGCGTGCGCGAGCCAGCTGCGAATCTGTGCCCCGATGGTTTCCAGTTGCGCCAGATCGCACGCATCGAGTGTGCGCAAGGCGTCGGCGATGCGCCGATCGAGTTGGTTGTATTCCAGGAACGCACGATAAGCCGCGGCAGTCGTGGCAAAGCCGTTCGGCACCGGCACACCCTCCCGTCCGAGGCCGCGCACCATTTCACCGAGCGACGCATTCTTGCCGCCGACCGTCGCAACATCGCCGATGCCGATCTCGCTGAAGCGTTTGATGAACTGGAATGCCATTACTTGCGAAACAGCCAAAGCAATAGACTAACGACCAGGCTCACGATGATCGAAGTCGTTAAGGGAAAGTAAAAACGAAATTGCTCGCGCTCGATCGTGAAATCGCCCGGGAGATGTCCTAACCCGAGACGCCGCAGCCACGGCCAGAGCAGGCCGACCGCAATCAGAATTCCCCCGAGCGTGACGAGAATGCGCGTCATGCGACCATCGCCGATCGACGCGGTGCGCGCCTGAATGATGCGGGCTTACAACCGCGGCGATATCGCGTGCTGACGCTGCTGAACATATGCGCAGCGTAACAGGCATGCGCCGACTTGCCTACGGCGTACCACAATACGCGGCTAGGCGCCTTGGCCGTAGGCGCGTAGCAAACCGCCGTCGATAAAATAAGTACTGCCAGTGACGTAATTCGCGTCGTTGGAGGCGAGAAACACCGCCACCTTGCCGACCTCGAACGGCTCGGCCGCGCGCTTGAGCGGAATATTGGCAGTTTGTTGTTTGCGATATTGCGGGTCGTCGATCGCCTTTTGATTGAACGGCGTCAGTACCATACCGGGGCCGATGTTATTTACATTGATGCCGAGTGGCGCCAACTCCAGCGCCAGGGTGCGCGTGAAATTGCGCAGCGCGCCTTTGGTCGAATCGTATTCGGCGCCATTGGCATGCGGCTGCTCTTCGTGGATCGAAGTGATATTGATAATACGACCGCCGCCACCCGCCTGTTTGCGAATATTGATGAACCGGCGCGTGCAAAAAAACGCACCGTAAATATTCGTGCGAAACGCGTTATCCCAAATCTCGGTCGGCATATCGGCCACCGCAATGCCGGCGGAATCGACGCCGCCGTTGTTGACCAAAATATGCACGTCGCCGAAAGTTTGCAACGCTACGTCGAACAGGCGCTCAACCTCCTGCTCCTGACGAATATCCGCCTGGATGACCGTCGCCCGCTGTCCGATGCGTTCGACTTCGCTGCGCGTGTGCTCGGCACCGGCGCGATCGTCCAAATAATTCACCACGATATCGGCGCCCTCCATGGCAAACTCGATCGCAATACCTTGGCCGATGCCGGAATCCGAACCAGTGATCAGTGCGACTTTATTTTGCAGGCGCAAGCTCATGATCGCAGTGTGTCACGGCGGGTGCAGCATCACGTCAGTCGAACGGTCGACGTTGCGGGCATCGACCCCATGCGCCGTGGTGGCGACCTCAGCTCTGCGACCGCGGGACGCGTATCGCGCCCAGCTTGGCTTGCATTTTCTGAGCGACCCTCGGTATCGTAGTGCGGCTTTTCGTGCCGTACGGCATCTCGGATCTCTGACATACATAAAGGA
>CAZCAK010000309.1:0-2714 GCA_964496605.1 uncultured Acidiferrobacteraceae bacterium
GGGCGGGTAGAAACATCCCGGATAGAACGAAACGATGGCCGCGAAGCCGCGCGCATGCGGACACGACTCTGCGCGTTTAGTCGAGCACACCAATAACATCGGTGCCGGCTTCATGTTTAAGCGCTGCAGCGGCGATACCTCGTTCCAATAGGCGCGTTCGCGACCGAAGGCGCGATCGTAAAGCCGCGCATGCGGCGCCTCCATGATCGCCGCCACATCGAGTGCAGCGCTGTCGAGCGCGATGGTACCGAGCAATGGTTTGATCGCTGCTGCGTCCTGCAATGTGCTATCGCTGGCAAGCAAGGCGACCAGATGCGCGCCAGCGGAGTGCCCGAGTAAGACTAGCCGATTGGCATCCGCACCCCACGATTTCGCCCGCTGCTGCGCAAAGCTTACGGCGCGCGCAATATCGCGCGCCTGATCCAGTGGCGCTGTCGTCGGCAATAAGCGGTAATTCGCCGAGACGAGCACAAAGCCGCGTGGCAGCCAATGTGCAAGTTTGTTTTGTAAGAAGCCGCGCGCAGCTTTATCGCCGGCGCGCCAGCCGCCGCCGTGAACCATCAGGATCATAGGCGCGTGCTGCGCGTCGGCGGGAATGTACACGTCGAGGCGCTGCTCGGTGTTGTCGCCATAGGCGATATTGCGCAACACGCGCGTGGCGGGCGCGGAGGTGAGACCACCGTCCTCGGCAGCGAGCGCGGCGTCGCTAAGAACGATTGCCAATGCAAAGAGACACCGGGGTCCAAAACGGCGCAACATCGTCATCCTCCTGCAGATCTCTTTGAGCATAGCAGCAAACTGAGCCGCGGCTTAGACTGGCGACGCGCTCCGACTAAAGCCGGTAGTTCCTGGCGAGCGCGACGACTACTGTTCACCAAAAGGGAAAACTATGCAGCGATCGATTCGTATCTCCATCACCTTTGTCGCACTGACCTTACTCGGCGCCTGCTCGCATTCGCCGGTCACGGGACGCCAGCAATTAATGCTCATCCCGGAACAGCAGGCGACAGAACAAGGCGACGCGGCTTACAAAGAAATTCTCGGCAAGTCGAAACTCAGCAAGGATCCAAAATACGTCGATCAAGTGAGGCGCGTCGGTCAGCGTATCGCCCAGTCGGCGAACAAGCCGGATTATCAATGGGAGTTCAATGTGATCGATGAACCCAAGACCATTAACGCCTGGGCGCTCCCCGGTGGCAAAGTCGCGGTGTACACCGGTCTGCTGAATCTCAATCTGTCCGACGCCGAACTCGGCGCGGTCATGGGCCATGAGGTCGGCCATGCGATCGCGCAGCATAGTCGCGAGCGCATGTCGCAGGCGCTGCTGCAGCAAGTTGGGCTGGTCGCGCTCGGCGCCACCGGCAAGGTGTCGGATAACGAATTACAAGTCGCGAATACGCTCGCAAGCGTCGGCATCGCATTGCCGTTTAGTCGCAAACAAGAGTCGGAGGCCGATATGATCGGCTTGGATTTGATGTCGAAGGGCGGTTACGACCCGCACGCCGCCGTGAGTCTATGGCAAAAAATGAGCGCCTCCGCCGGCGGCGGCAAGACGCCGGAGTTTTTATCGACTCATCCGTCGGATGAGCGTCGCATCCACGATATTGAGGCGGCGTTACCGAAATACATACCGGTATACGAGGCGAACAAAAATAAAGGTTAACGGATGGCAATAGAGCAGGGACGCGCATGACTTTCGATTTCTCGATTCAACCGGTGGTATCGCTCATCGCGGGCATTTTGATTTTGATGGTGCCGCGTTTGCTGAATTATATTGTGGCGATTTATCTCATCATCATCGGTATCTTGGGCTTATTAAAGTATTGACCATGGCGACGCTGCGTTTAAGTATTGGTGCCGTCGCGATGAGTCTTATGATCACCAATGTCGCTGCGCATGCCGCCGGCAACGCCGCTGCCGGTCAAGCCTTAGCCACGAAAGGTAATGCGCGCGGGGCCTTGGCCTGCGCCGGTTGTCACGGGACGCAAGGCGAGGGCAATGCGCAGGCAGGTTATCCGCAACTTGCCGGTCTCGCGGCGGAATATATCCAACATCAAATCGAAAGTTTTAAGAATAAATCGCGCAGCAACGCCGTGATGTTGCCGATCGCGAGTGGATTGAATGCGCAGGAGACGCAGGATGTTGCGGCTTATTACGCCGGCTTGCCGTGGCATGAGGCACCGCAGGTGAATAAGGATGCCGCGACCAATGCGCGCGCGCATACGATCGTGCACGAGGGTGAGTGGAACAAGAATCAACCGGCGTGCTTTAGCTGTCATGGCGCGCAGGGCCAAGGCGTCGGTGTGTTCCCGCGCATCGCCGGACAAAACGAAAGCTATATCGTGGCGCAATTACAGGCCTGGCAAAAAGGCACGCGCAAAAACGATCATCAAAATCTCATGGGCAGCACGGCGAAGAAACTCGGGACTCAGGACATCGGCCTAGTTGCGGCGTATCTCGCCAATTATCGTGCGACCAATGCCGCCGCTATTCCGGCGCCGCGCGAGATACAAAAGAAACCGGTGCCGCCGCTGCCGGCAAAACAGAAATTCGCGCCGCCGGCCGAAACCGAAATTCCCAACGACGGCTTCGGCGAAATGGTGCGCAAGGGCAAAAATATTTTTGTCGATACGCAAACCTATGCCAAACAATACGTCGGCAACGGTTTGAATTGCGTCAATTGCCATCTCGATGCCGGGCGCAAGGCCGATTCG
>CAZCAK010000310.1:0-2692 GCA_964496605.1 uncultured Acidiferrobacteraceae bacterium
GGAGATTACCGTGTCCTGCGCCGAAGGCGATAACGGCTACGTTTATCGCGGCGCACAGGCATTTCACGTCGAACGTATTCTCGCTGACGCGAACGTCCGGCCGCGCACGCGCATTATGATGAATCTCGGGAACCCAGATCAGGCCTTCGGCCACTCCTTCATTCCCAACGATGGCGTCGGCCTCGCGCGCTTGGAGTTTATTATCGCGCGCAGTATTCAGGCGCATCCGCGCGCGCTGCTGGAATATGAGCGTTTGAATGCGACCGAACAAAGGCAAATCGATCGCCTGGTCGCGGGCTATCCCAGTCGCCGCGAATATTTCATTTCGCGTCTGGCAGAAGGCGTCGGCTTATTGGCCGCGGCGTTTTATCCCAAACGTGTCATTGTGCGTCTAAGTGATTTCAAATCCAACGAATACGCCTCGCTGATCGGCGGCACGCACTTCGAGCCGCAAGAGGAGAATCCGATGCTGGGTTTGCGCGGTGCCGCGCGTTACTACCACGCATCGTTTCGCGATAGCTTTGCCTTGGAATGTGCGGCACTCAAGCAGGTGCGCGACGATATGGGTTTGGACAATGTCGCACTCATGGTGCCGTTCGTGCGTAGCGTCGAAGAGGGCCGGCGCGTGTTGGCGCTAATGCGCGAGCATGGCCTCGAGCGGGGCGCTAATGATTTAAAAATTTATTTGATGTGCGAAATTCCGACCAACGCCTTGCTGGCCGATGCGTTTCTAGAGCACTTTGACGGATTTTCGATCGGCTCAAACGATCTCACCCAGCTTACGCTCGGCGTCGACCGCGACTCCGGTCTGGTTACCGGTTTCGACGAACGCGATCCGGCGGTTTCGTTATTGATGGAACTTGCGATTCGTGCCGCGCGCAAGGCCAATAAATACATCGGTATTTGCGGACAGGCGCCGTCCGATTTTCCGGAAATCACTCGCTGGCTCGTCGCGCACGGTATCGATTCGATTTCGCTTAACCCCGACAGCGTGTTGCCGATGACGCGCGTGGTGCTCGAGGCGGAAGCGGCGACACCGCCTTAGGATAATGACGGCATACTTATTATATGCCGCGACCGGCGCGGTCGCGGGCTTCCTCGCCGGTCTGCTCGGCGTTGGCGGCGGGCTGATTATCGTGCCGGCGCTAGTATTTATTTTTGCCGCTCAAGGTTTCGCGCCGGATTACATCGCGCACCTTGCGCTCGGTACGTCGCTCGCGAGTATCGTATTTACCTCGATCTCCAGTTTGCGCGCGCATCATCGCCATGCCGCGGTGCGTTGGAGTCTGGTGGCGCAGATCACGCCCGGCGTCGTCGTTGGAACGCTTCTCGGCAGCGTCATTGCGCGCATGTTGTCGACGACCTTTCTCAAGGTCTTTTTCGTCGCGTTTGTATTTTATGTCGCAACGCAGATGTTGCTCGATTACCGTCCGCGACCGAGCCGCAACTTGCCGAACCGACTCGGCGTGCTGGGTGCCGGCGGTATTATCGGTGCGGTATCGGCCTTGGTCGGGATCGGCGGTGGGACCTTATCGGTGCCGTTTATGACTTGGTGCAATATTCGATTGCATGAAGCCATCGGCACCTCGGCCGCGATCGGCTTGCCGATCGCGCTTGCCGGCAGTGTCGGTTATGTCATCAACGGCTACTTGATCGGCACACCGTTACCCTCAGGCAGCATCGGCTTCGTGTATCTGCCGGCGTTGCTCGGTCTGGTAGCCGTGAGTGTCATTTTTGCGCCGCTCGGTGCGCGCACCGCGCACGCCTTGCCGGTGACTAAGCTCAAGAAGATCTTTGCATTTCTGCTCTATGCCATCGGCCTGCGCATGGCCAGCACGCTGCTATAGCGCGATTTCTATTACTCACGTCTAGGTTTGGCGGTGGATACCGCGTAGTGGCATAGCGCTTGCTCTTTCGTCCTTGTATCTCGCAAAAGGACGCGGAAATGACGCTACAAACCATCTCGAAAGTAATAGTGCTGCCAGCGCTATTGTGTCTAGCCCTGTGCGCCGATGCTGCGGCGGACGAGTCGCCGATGGCGGCGCCAAAACCCTATGTTTTTGGCGTCTTCCCGCATCTTGCCGCAAATCAAATCGAGAAGACCTTCGCGCCGATTGCGGCCGATCTCGCGCGTGCCCTCGGCCGACCGGTCGAGCTGCGTACGCGTCCAACGTTCGAGGCCTTCAGTAGCGAGCTCACGCGCGAAAGTTTCGATATCGCCTTTGTGCAGCCGTTCGATTACATCGTGGCGCACGACGAGCACGGTTACCTGCCGCTAGCGCGGCGCGGCGAACCACTAATCGCGCGCCTCGTGGTGCGTCAAGACAGCACCGTTAGCACGATCCAAGATCTCAAGGGCCTCAATATTGGCTTGCCGCCGGAAAACGCCGCGGTGAGCCATCTGATTAATATGATGGCTGCGGCGCATAAGTTCTCGCTGGCGCGCGACGCGCATATTTCACATTACAAGGCGCACGATAGTTGCCTCAATGCCTTATTGGTCGGCAGCGTCGCCGCCTGCGGTACCTCACCTTATCCGCAGCGATTCTTTGAAAACAAATGGCAAGTGAAATTCCGCGCCATCGGCGAGAGCGATAGCATCCCGCATGCGCTGTTCATTGTGCATCGCCGTGTCAGTGAACGCGATCGCGACATCGTGCGTTCGACCGTATTGTCATGGGGTCATACCCCG
>CAZCAK010000311.1:0-2692 GCA_964496605.1 uncultured Acidiferrobacteraceae bacterium
GTGCTTGGTGATATCGCCGAAGCGCTCACGTTGCTCGCGGCAGTATTCGTCGTCATTGGCATTACGTTTTATCAAGAGCGTCGCACGGAACGTGTGCTGGCGGCGCTGCGCGATTTGTCGAGCCCACGCGCCTTAGTGATTCGCGATGGGCAGCGGCGTCGCATCTCGGGTCACGAAGTCGTGCGCGACGATATTATCGTGATTAGCGAGGGCGATCGTGTGCCCGCCGATGCGGTGTTGCTAGAGGGTAGTGACATTGCGGCCGACGAATCCATGTTAACCGGTGAGTCGGTGGCGGTACGCAAATTCGCGAGCGAAGACGCGCAATTATATTCCGGTTCGTTAATCGTGCAGGGTCACGGCATCGCACGCGTCAGCGCTATCGGCGCACACACGCGCCTCGGTAGCATCGGTGTGAGCCTCGCCGCGCAGCGCGAAGAAAAAACTCCGCTACAGCGCCAGACCGCGCGACTCGTACGTGGCTTCGCACTGGTGAGTCTCAGCCTATGCATACTTCTATTCCTATTATATGGCGTATTGCGCGCGGACTGGCTCGGCGCTGTGCTCGCGGGCATTACGCTGGCGATGGCGATTTTACCGGAAGAGTTTCCCGTAGTGGTGACGGTATTTCTCGCGCTCGGGGCGTGGCGCATTTCGCATCGCCGCGTATTAACGCGCCGCGCCGCCGCGGTCGAGGCGCTCGGGGCGATCACGGTCCTGTGTGCCGACAAAACCGGCACGATGACGCAGAACCGCATGGCGGTGCAGCGGTTATACGTGCCCGATGCGGAATTCGTTGTCGCGGAGGCAGCGCCCGATCCATTGCCCGTCGCGTTTCACGACCTGTTGGTATATAGCATTCTTGCCAGCAAGCCTACTCCGTTCGATCCGATGGAACAGGCCTTCGTGACCGCCGGTGCGCGTTTTCTTACCACAACGTCTGGGCATCACGATTGGCAATTGGAACGACAATACGGTTTGTCGCCGGCGCTGCTGGCGCTATCGCATGCCTGGCGTGCGCCGGGCGCGCAGGACTATGTCATTGCGACCAAAGGCGCGCCGGAAGCGATCCTCGATCTTTGTCGTGTGTCACCGAGCGAGCGCACGCGCTTAATGGAAAGGGTCGCGCGTATGGCCAACGACGGCCTACGTGTGCTCGGCGTAGCGCGCGCACGAACCGGTGCATTACCTGATAGTCAACGCGATTTTAATTTTGACTTTATCGGCTTCATCGCACTTGCCGATCCGTTACGCGAGGAAGTGACGGCGGCAGTAGCGGAGTGCGCTCGTGCCGGTATTCGCGTCGCGATGATCACCGGAGATTATCCGCTGACGGCACAAGCGATCGCGCGCGCCGCGGGTATTACCGCGCGGCATACGCTCACGGGAGATGAGCTGACTCGCCTGAGCGACGCCGATCTCGCACCGCGACTCGCCGAAGTCGGCGTCTACGCGCGCGTCACGCCGCAACAGAAATTGCGTCTGGTAGAGTTACTGAAGGTCGGGGGCGAAATCGTCGCCATGACCGGCGACGGCGTGAACGACGCGCCGGCATTGAAGGCGGCCCACGTCGGTATTGCCATGGGCGGCCGCGGCACCGATGTCGCGCGCGAGGCGGCGGCAATAGTCGTGCTTGACGATGACTTCGCCTCGATCGTCAAGGCAATCCGTCTCGGTCGGCGCATTTTCGATAATATCCAAAAGGCCATGATCTATTTATTAAGCGTTCATGTGCCGATCGCCGGCCTGTCGCTCGCGCCGGTGTTATTCGGTTGGCCGTTAGCGCTATTGCCGATCCATATCGTGTTTATGGAGTTTGTCATCGACCCGGCGTGCTCGATCGTGTTCGAAGCCGAAGAGACTGAGCGCGACGCCATGACGCGACCGCCGCGCGCACCCGGCGCGCCGATATTTACCCGCGCGCAAGTGCTATTAGCGTTGGCACAAGGCGTCATTGTCCTCGGTGCCATCCTCGCGCTTTATGCCTATGCATTAAGGCACGGCGCAAGCGCCGATCACGCGCGCAGCTTGGCGTTCTCCACGCTGGTGTTAACCAATTTAGCGTTGATTTTTGTCAATCGCTCGCTGACGGTTGCGACTTGGCGCAATGTCACGCGCCGTAACCCGGCGCTATGGTGGATGGTCGGGGTCACGCTCGGGGCATTGTTCCTAGTGCTTTACCTGCCATCGGTACAAACGCTGTTTAAGCTCGCACCTCTTTCGCTAGCGGAATTGGCGTTAAGCGTCGGTGTTGCTGGCGCCTCGGTATTTTGGATCGACGCGATTAAGCCGTGGCTGCATCGGCGGGCGTGGAGATAAACACTGCGTAGCGCCTCAAAGTCGCGACTCGAACGATGTTATTTGTGCCGCGCCCATTGTTTTGCTTTCACAGAAGTTTTAGTGTGACACAGCCAAGTCGACGCTGTTTAACATTGCCGCGACTTGACCCATATCAAGGTCGGCGGAATCGGCGAAATCGACAATGGACGAGCATATCAATAACAAGGAGTCCGTCATGTACCTGTCTAGAGATTATCGAGTAACGCATCTCTTATCCTCTACGCGCCGACGGTTGGCGGTAAGCCTGCACAAAGTACTCGGATTTGCCTTATTGGGACTGGCGCTTCCGCTAACGGCATCGGCGGTTCCAAGTCTTTCACGCCAGACGGGTTTTTCCTGCAACGTTTGCCAC
>CAZCAK010000312.1:0-2691 GCA_964496605.1 uncultured Acidiferrobacteraceae bacterium
CCGCCGCATCCCATTGCGCGCCCTTGGGCGCGAATGGACGTCCGCGCAAATAGTCGACGGTCTTTTCGTCCGCCGCGATCAAACCGGCGCGGGCTCCGGCCTCGATCGCCATATTGCATACCGTCATGCGTCCTTCCATGGATAAGGCGCGAATCGCATCGCCGGCGAATTCGATCGTGTAGCCAGTACCGCCGGCGGTGCCGATGCGGCCGATAATGGCGAGCACGATATCTTTCGCGGTGACACCACGGCCGACAGCGCCGTCGATGCGCACGCGCATATTCTTCGCTTTCTTTTGTAATAAGCACTGTGTCGCCAATACGTGCTCGACTTCGGACGTACCGATGCCATGCGCCAAGGCGGCGAACGCGCCATGCGTCGAGGTATGCGAATCGCCGCAGACGATCGTCATACCCGGCAAGGTCGCGCCCTGCTCCGGGCCGATGACGTGTACGATCCCTTGGCGCACATCGTTCATCTTGAATTCGACGATCCCGAACTCGGCGCAGTTTTGGTCGAGCGTATCGACTTGTAGACGCGAGATTGGATCAGCGATACCGCGTATGCGGTTTTGGGTCGGAACGTTATGATCCGGCACAGCGAGATTGGCCGCGACTCGCCACGGCTTGCGCCCGGCGAGCCGCAAGCCTTCGAACGCCTGCGGGCTGGTGACTTCGTGCACCAAATGACGATCGATATAGATGAGACAGG
Organism: uncultured Acidiferrobacteraceae bacterium; assembly: GCA_964496605.1. GTDB lineage: Bacteria > Pseudomonadota > Gammaproteobacteria > Acidiferrobacterales > CAZCAK01 > CAZCAK01. The sequence goes on from CAZCAK010000312.1 coordinate 712, forward strand.
TACCATCGTCTTGCGAGCGCACTACATGTGCGTCCCAAATTTTATCGTAGAGTGTCTTGCCGGCCATTGACGACGTCCTCAAAATTAGCGTCGAAAGTATCGCAAGTTTTCTAAATAACACAAATTCATATTGATTATCGGATTCATTCCTGTACGTTATACAGATATGAGCCTCGATCTTGCCAGCCTGCGCGCCTTCCTCGCCGTCGCCGATAGCGGTTCATTTTCGCGTGCCGCCGCGGCGCAATTCGTCACCCAGCCGGCGATCAGCAAACGCATTGCCGCTTTAGAGCACCGGCTCAAGACGAAGTTGTTCGATCGCATTGGGCGCAAGGTGCACCTCACACCCGCGGGGGTCGCCTTGCATCAGCGCGCTCAAGGCATCATGGGCGAGCTCAACGATATCGAGCGTGCACTGACAAATCTCGGCGGCGGCATACACGGCGAACTGCGCATTGCAACGAGTCACCATATCGGCCTGCATCGCTTGCCGCCGGCACTCAAGCGGTTCCATCGACAATATCCCGCAGTGAGTCTCGACTTGCGCTTCATGGATTCGGAACAGGGTTGCGACGCAGTCGCGCATGGAGACGTAGAACTCGCGGTTGTCACCTTACCGACGGCGGATACGCGACCGTTGATCTACGAAGCAATATGGCAGGATCCGCTGGAGATTGTGGTTGCCGCGCGTCACCCCTTAGCGAAGCGCCGCCGAATTACCAGTAACGAATTGTTGCGCATCCCCGCCATCTTGCCCGGTCCCAAAACCTATACGCGCGAGTTAATCCTGGCGGCACTGGGACCGCAGCAGCGCCATAAGGTGCAGCTATTGATGTCGAGCAATTATTTAGAGGTATTAAAAATGCTGGTATCAATTGGCCTCGGTTGGAGTGCGCTACCGCGTACTTTGATTGACGCCGATGTAAAAGTGGTCCACATTCAAAACATCCGGATCGCACGCGTGCTGGGCATCGTGCGACACCGACGCCGTACCTTGTCGAATGCGGCACTGGCCTTTTGCGAAGCGGTTCGAGGACGCAAGTGACTTTTATCGAATTGATGCAGTTTTTGGAAGATCGCCTCGGGCATCACCAGATGCCGCTGAACGCGCGCGCGGTGCAACTAAACGATCTGTTTACCAGCTGCGCCTTACACCATGAGCTCACCAAGGAAATCGTCGCCGCGATTTATAAATCCAACGATTGTCGCAAATTGCAGGACTGCGTGAATCCCGAAAAGACTTTAATGTCGCTAGTGCCGATTCGCCTGAAGGTGATTCAATCGACGCACACCGATATCGATACGTTTCACTTTATCGAAAATTTTTGCGCCAGCACCGACGATTATTTCCGCATCAGCACCGCCGGCACCGAACAACCGCAACATGCGCCGCGCGACGATAGTGGCAAGCGCGTCGTTCAATTCAAACGCGGCATTCGCACACGCCGCCGGGCATCGTAGTACAGGCTCCTAACACCGCCCTAGCGTTGTTCCGCCGTGCGTAGCGCCGGTCGAATCCAACGATAGACAACGGCGTAAGCTGCAACGGCGATGGCGGCGGCGATACCGAAGCTCACCGCCGGACCCGAGGCCTGCCAGGTAAATCCACTGTAAAAACTGCCGAACGCACCGCCCGCACCGGCGACGCTACCAAAAATCGCCTGTCCGCGAATCTCGTGACGCCCGACGAAAAATCGATGCACCAATTGAATCGCCATGGCGTGAAATACGCCGAAGCTCGCGGCATGTAGCACTTGCGCCAGAATCAAGATCGCCAGATATTGCGCACCGAAGCCGATGAGCAACCAGCGGGCGGCGGCGAGCGCAAACGCCAGCAGCAGCCAAAAAATTAAATCGCGTCTTTGCAGTAACCGCGCCACGGTTAGGAACACACCGATCTCGCACAATACGGCAAATGCCCAGAGTGTGCCGATGATCGACTTGGAATAGCCCAAGCCGTTTAGGAAAATCGAATAGAAG
>CAZCAK010000313.1:0-2689 GCA_964496605.1 uncultured Acidiferrobacteraceae bacterium
GTGAAAACCGCTTTCTTTGCCAGCGACCCGAATTGGGGCCGGATTTTGGCCGCGATCGGACGTGCGCCGATTGCGCGTTTGGATATTGCGCGTATCGATATTTATCTCGATGGGGTTTGTATCGTTCGCAACGGCGCGCGTGCGCCGAGCTATCGCGAGGCGGACGGTCAAGCGGTGATGCGCCAAGCCGAGATCACGATTCGCGTGGAACTGGGGGCCGGCGATGCCCGTGCGCAGGTCTGGACCAGCGATTTATCGCACGACTACGTCAAGATCAACGCCGAGTACCGCAGCTAGACGCGGCGCAACGGCGCCTGCCGGGCCAATTTCAAATAGCGTTCATGCAATTGCGCAACTGTGTGCGTTAGCGCTTCCATCGAACCATTATTATCGATGACGTCGTCGGCGCGTCCACGGCGCATGGCGGGATCGATTTGTGTTGCGATAATTTTTTGCACCAATGCGGCGTCTAGGCCGCGAGCGACGACACGGCGAATTTGCTCTGCCGCGGTTGTCTCGACGGTTAAGACGCGATTGAGTCCATAGTCGAAACGCGATTCGAATAATAAGGGAATGACCACGAGACAGTAGGGCGCTTCCTTGGTCGCAATTTCCGCCATGGCGGCGGCGTGAATGCGCGGATGCAAAATCTTTTCTAGGGTTGCGCGCTTGGCCGCGTCGGCGAATACCCGCTGACGTAAGCGCGCACGGTCGAGCGTGCCGTCGGCTTGTAATACCTCCGCGCCGAACTGCTGCACGATATCGGCGTAGGCCGGTTCGCCGGGTTGAACCAGGCGGCGCGCCAATTCATCGGTATCGATGATGGGAACGCCGTGTTGCGCGAATAGCTGCGCGATCGTGGATTTGCCGCTGCCAATGCCGCCGGTGAGTCCAACACGAAACATTAGGTTGGGATGCGGGCGAAGCGCAGATACGCCGAAACCAGTTGTTCGCCCCACACCATCGCGATAAGGCTTGCGGCACACAAGAACGGTCCAAACGGGATCGGCATACGTCGATCGTGGCGCTTGAGCGCAATCACCGCAATGCCGACGACGGCACCGACCATCGATGCGAGCAAGATAATGAGAGGCAACATCTGCCAGCCGAGCCAAGCGCCGGCCGCGGCGAGCAATTTGAAATCACCGTAACCCATGCCCTCTTTGCCGGTGAGCAGTTTAAACGCGTGAAATACCAGCCATAGCGATAGGTAACCCGCCACTGCCCCGATAATCGCAGTCTCAATGGGAACAAATACGCCACGGAGGTTCACGATGAGCCCCAACCACAATAGCGGCAGCGTGATATTGTCGGGCAATAACTGATGATCGAGATCGATAAAGGTTAAGGCGATCAGCATCCATGCAAATAGCAAGGCAGCCAAGGTCTGAACGGTGAAGCCGTAGTGCGCAGCCAGTATCGCCGAGAGAATGCCGGTGACGAGCTCTATCGCCGGGTAGCGCTTCGATATCGGCTTTTTGCATTCGATACAACGTCCGCGTAGAAAGAGGAAGCTTAAGACCGGAATGTTTTCCCAGGCGCGGATCGCGTGAGCGCAGTGCGGACAGCGTGAGCGCGGGACGACGAGATTGAATGGCTCCGTTGGAACATCGGGCACGCTATCGGATTTTAGTTCCAGCAATTCGTGGCATTGCGAGCGCCACGAGTGCTGGAGCATGACCGGGACACGGTAAATAACAACGTTGAGAAAACTGCCGACGATGAGGCCAAGTAAGCCGGCGACGATCCAGACCGTCGCCGGGTAAAGCGCAAGTAGTTCGCTGACAGCCACGGGAACGAGCTGATCGATTAGACCACCGCTCCCATTTTAAAGATGGGGAGGTACATGGCGATGACGAGGCCGCCGACAACAACGCCGAGGACCGCCATAATGATGGGTTCTAGAAGACTACTAAGGCCCGCGACGGCATCGTCGACTTCGGCTTCGTAGAAATCGGCAACCTTGCTTAGCATCTCGTCTAGTTCGCCCGACTCTTCGCCGATGGCGACCATTTGAATCACCATATTCGGAAAGAGCGCAGTGCTATTCATGGCCGCCTGTAGCTGCATACCGGTACTGATATCATTTTTAATCTGCATGACGCCTTCGAAGTACACCCGGTTGCCAGCGGCACCGGCAACGGAGTCCAGCGCCTCTACTAGTGGCATGCCAGCGGCGAACATGGTCGACAAGGTACGCGCGAAACGCGCGATGGTGGCTTTTTTTACGATCTGACCGACAATTGGGGCCTTCAATATCGCGCGATCAAGGCCGTGCTGCATTTTGATCGACCGCTTGTAGGTGTAGCTTATCGCAAACGCGGTGCCGCCAAGGCCGCCGAAGATCGCCCACCAATAACTCTGAAATATCTTTGAGATATTGATGACCAGTTGTGTAAACGCCGGTAGATCGCCGCCGAAACCCTTGAACAGGCTTTCAAACTGCGGAATCACGAAGATCATTAGGATCGCGGTGATGATGAATGCAACCACGATGACCGCGGTCGGATAAAACAAGGCGGATTTAATTTTACCTTTGATCGCCTCAATCTTTTCCTTATAGGTCGCGATTTTGTCGAGCAAGCTATCGAGAATACCGGCTTGTTCGCCGGCCGCCACGAGATTGCAATAGAGTGCATCGAAGTACAGTGGATGTTTCGCCAGTGCAAGATTCATCGCGGTGCCAGAC
>CAZCAK010000314.1:0-2687 GCA_964496605.1 uncultured Acidiferrobacteraceae bacterium
CGCGGTCACGCGCGCCAAGAAGATCTCAATCACTTTCAAGCGTTGCTACCCCGCATTTACGAGCTCGGCGGCACCTTGCCCAAGAATCCCGCGGAGTTCGGCTTTGACGGCGTGGGCACCATCGCGCAAACGGTCGATGGTAGCGATGTGCGCGCCATACTCGAAGGCTTATTGCGTTCGGCCGAATACACCGTGCGCAGCTACACGCAGCTATGCAATCTCACTTGTGGTAAAGACAATCGCACCTATGGCCTTGCGCTCGCCATCTTACACGAAGAGATCGAGCATCAAGTGTGGCTGTTAGAATTCCTCGGCCATGGGCCGGACGCCGGTACGCGCGCCCGCGAAAGCCGTGGTGGTTCACCCTACGTCGGAAAATTTCTCCAAAACACCGCGCGGCCGGTCGTGGCGCTTGAACGCCGTCGTGCCGAACGCCAATACAGCAGTTAGCTTCCGCCCTCCGACCGATGTCATGCGCGCTTATTCGCGCGACAATCACTGTTGAGTTTGGGTGCAAAGGAGCGTCAATGCGTTTAAGCGTTATTGCGGTACTCGTCACGACATCGATGCTGAGCGGTGTGGTCGGTGCAGAAAATACCGGTGGCACAGCGGCCTCGTCTAACAACGCGACCCAACAGCCGACTGGTGCGGCGCAAGGTGGTGGCTTTCAGTGGACCAACCTTAGCGGTGACGTCGATGTGGTGAAAGGCAAGATCGACAAATGGAACGATAAAGGCGAACTCGAAGCTGGCGGTATTCTCGGTTTGGGTGATACCGACCTAAGAATCAATGCCGGCACCGTCATCGTCAGTTCCGACGGCCGACGCTTACAACGTTCCGATCTCCGGGTCGGTCGTCAAATCGCGACCATCTATCGTGCCAGCGAAGCGACGGAGAAGAAGAGCATGGGCGGCAAGAGCAAAACAGCGCTTGTCATTGTGGTTGAAAAGTAACGAACAGGAGGCTGTATGAACGAATCGCAACTGAAAGGTAAGTGGAATCAAGTTAAAGGCGAAGTAAAACGGCGCTGGGGCAAATTGACCGACGACGATCTGACCGAGGTCGAGGGTGACTACAACAAGCTCGTCGGAAAAATTCAGGAACGTCACGGCGATAACCAGGAACGCGTGAAAGAATGGATGGATAAGTTGGATTAACGCAAAGGAGCAAGTATGAAAACGCTGTACAGAGCAGTCGCAATCGCGGTGATTGGTAGCACATTGGCGGTGGCGGGCGGTTGTGCCAGCACGCGCACACAAGAAAGCGGCAAGGAGTACGTCGCCGATTCCGTCATCACCTCCAAGGTGAAGACTAAATTGATCGAAGATCAGGCGCTCAAGGCGTTCCAGATCGATGTCGAGACCTTCCGCGGTGATGTGCTGTTGAGTGGATTTGTCGATAACCAGCAGCAGATCAGCAAGGCGGTCGAAGTCGCGAAGAGCGTCGACGGCGTCAAGGCGGTCAAAAACAGTCTAATCGTGAAGAAAGACAACCAATCGTCTTAATCGCAGTTTTTTGAAGCCAAAAAACGCCCGCATTTGCGGGCGTTTTTGTTTGTGTTCCTTAAGGATGCCACTCGAGGCCGAAGCCGCGGCGTCGAAATACTTCCAACGTCGGCTGTATGCATTGCTGCACGAATTCGCGGCGATGCCCGCTAGTGCGCGCCTGCGAGGCCCAGCGTTCACCGGGATACAGGCCGGCGAGTTCGTACAGGACTGGCGAGGGATAGTAGAAGCTGGCGACAAATTGCCGTGTCAGATATTGCACAACCGGCGTCAGCGCCGCGCGCGTAAGTTTGTTGGTGCGTAGTAGGCGCTGCTCTACCACCTCGCGTGCATAGGCGATGTGACGTGCCTCATCGACGATATGTGCGGTGCACATTTCCAACACCGTCGAACATACCGCCTCACCGTGGCGCCGTACATAGCGATTCAGTCGATCCGGGATTTCTTCGCCCAATACCGTCGCCAACCAAAATGCCAGCGACTCGAGCGGCGCATAACGGCCAAACCAGGTCGCGAGACGCGGACGATGACACAGGCGGCGCGGCAGCGATAAGCCGCTGCGTTCCATCAGTTCCAAGAACATCAAGCTGTGGCCAGCTTCCTCGCGCAATTCGTTGAGGCGGTATTTCAGTGTCGGCCGATCGTTGACTGCATCGCGCGCCGCGCGTGCGATGCGCTCCATAAAAATACCTTCCAGCCATAAACCGGCGTCGACGAAGTTCAAATACTCGTATTGTGAAAGGCGCCGGCGCGGCTCTTCCGGCAGGCTCATAAATTCTGGTACACCGTACAGGGAGACTGCCTCGGGTGGTAACCAGTATTGATCGGCGCTGAGCTGATCCCAATGAACCCGGGCGACCGGGTCGTGATACGGATCGCTATTGCGGCTCAATTGTCGCGCGAGATCGGAAGGGGAGTAATCGGCCATCGGCGCGCATTATACCGAGCCGATATCGCGGGCGGAAACGAACTTCCGCCGTAGTCCATTCCCGCGTATGATTGCGCGCTCCGGCGACGGCCGCATGCGCAAGCACGGTCGGGCGGGGCGCGTAGGACGCATCCCAAGGCGGTATATCTAAATCCGGAGAGGTGTCCGAGCGGTTGAAGGAGCACGCCTGGAAAGTGTGTGTACGTCAAAAGCGTACCGAGGGTTCGAATCCCTCCCTCTCCGCCACTTTCCTT
>CAZCAK010000315.1:0-2676 GCA_964496605.1 uncultured Acidiferrobacteraceae bacterium
AAGCTAATACGCGCGAGCGCGAGATTGTATTGATTGGTGCCTCGATCGGTAAGGCGTGGAACATCGATCAATTGCCGCAGCGCGCACACCTAAGCGGTTATCGCTTCGGTTATCGCGGTGTATTCGATTTCGATAAATCGAAACTGGTCAGCGCGGTATTGTCGGGCAAGCAGCGTCCGGATTACGTCATGATCAAGGAGTGCTCGACGTATTTTCCGCACGATCCGGAGCACTATATGAAAGACATACCGGCGTGGGTGGCGCAGCTGCGCGCCGCCGGTGTGCATCCGATTCTTGTAACCACGGCCCCAGTGGGCGAGGCGAAAGATCTTATCAGCAAGACCAAGACTGCGATCAAGAAAATGATCGGCCGTCCGACCTGGCTCGAAACTGTCACGGCATATAACGATTGGCTCAAGACCTACGCCGCGCAGGAAAAAATTCCTGTGTTCGATCTCGAAGCGGTATTGCGCATTGACGCCAACGATCGTCATCTCAAAAAGGAATTCGATCAGGGCGATTTAGTGCATCTCACGCCGCAGGCGTATCAAGCGGTGGACAAGGAGTTTGTCGCATTTCTGCATAAGCTCGACTCCTAGTCATGTTCGACTTGGTGCGACGCGATATGCGGCGTTATTTCGCGCTCGATGGGGCGGGCGAGCGTTCGAGTGTGCTGACCAAGCTGCGCATCTTGATTGATTCGCCCGGGCTGCATGCCATTGCGGTTTATCGTTTCGGCTCTTGGGTGAAGCGCAAAGTGAAGTTCAAACTGCTGCGCTACCCTTTGAACATCGCCTATTTCATTCTCGACAAGATCGTAATCATTTGTTGGGGGATTCACATCGATCAGCGTGCCGAAATCGGCGGTGGTTTGTACATCGGCCATTTCAGCGGCGTGCTGATCGGACCGGTAAAAATGGGTCGCGATTGTAATCTGGCGCATCAGATCACTATCGGTCGTCGTGCCGACGGCAGGGGCGGTGTGCCGATATTAGGCGATCGGGTATGGATCGGTTGCGGCGCGATTGTATTCGGCGGCATCACCATCGGCGACGGCGTCACCATCGGACCGGCGACGGTGGTATCGCGCAATTTGCCGCCGCGCGCCTTGGTCATGGGCAACCCGATGAAGATTTTGTCGCGCGATCACGATAACACCGCGGAAATTTACGGCCGCGACGCCGTGACGTCAGCGGTGCCGGAACGAAACGTCGGTTAACTACCATAAGCTGTGCGCGTAGCGATACGCCGGGGGATAACAATGAAAAACGCTTTTACCGTCGATGTCGAAGACTATTTTCAGGTCGCGGCATTTGCCGATCAGATTGCGCTCGATACTTGGGCCGAGCGCGAATGTCGCGTCGAGCGCAATACGCATTTATTGCTGGAGACGCTCGCGGCGAAAAACATCAGCGGCACCTTTTTCGTTTTGGGCTGGATCGCGAAACGCTATCCGCAGTTGATTCGCGACATCGCCGCCGCCGGCCACGAGATCGCCTCGCATGGCATGAACCATCAGCTGATCTACAACCAGTCGCAACAGGAATTCCGCGAAGAGACCCGTTCGAGCAAACAGCTACTGGAAGATATCAGCCAGCGCAGCGTGATTGGTTATCGTGCGGCGACCTATTCGATCACGCTACGTTCCTTGTGGGCGCTGGATATTTTGGCGGAAGAAGGTTTCTTGTACGACTCCAGTATCTTTCCGATGCGGCACGATCGCTATGGTATCCCGGAGGCGAAGCTGATTCCGCATCGGGTCGATACGCAACAGGGTAACTCAATCATCGAGTTTCCGATTTCGGTGCTGCGCTATCGCGGTATGACCTTGCCCGTCGCCGGCGGCGGCTATTTTCGTTTATTTCCCTATGCGCTGACGCGTTGGGGTTTGCGCAAGCTGAATCAGGCCGGGCAGGAGTTTGTGTTTTATATTCACCCCTGGGAGCTCGATCCGGAACAGCCGCGCATCGAGAACGCGAGTCTATTATCGAAATTCCGGCACTATCTCAATCTCAGGCGCTGTCATAACCGCGTCGAGTCCTTGCTCGAAGATTTTTCATTCACGCCCCTGTACAAAATTTTAAAAGATAAGGGGCTGCTAGAAGAACGCGACGGACGGGTACTGATCGCGGCATAGACTGATGGCGAACGACCTGGCACGGCTATTCCGACACTCCGGCGTTTACGCCGTCGGTAGCGCTTTGAACGCGCTCGGTGCGTTCGTGTTACTGCCGTTGTACACGCATTATCTGTCCGCCGGCGAATACGGCGCGCTGGAGCTATTGTATTCCGCATCAGCGGTCATCATGGGCGTGCTATCGGTAGGCATCGGGCATGCCACGTTGCGGTTTTACTTCGAGTACGATGCCGAAGACGATCGGCGTCGTGTGGTTTCGACCAATTTGTGGGTCGCAAGCCTCATCGCGCTGATCGGTGTCGGCATTGTACTGGCCTGGCATCAGGCGCTGGTGGTTTATCTCTTCGGCGACTTGCAATTTGCGCGGGCGCTGCGCGTTGTGTTAATCGCGGTCGGCTTCGAATTGAGTGCGCAGGTCGGCCAGGCCTACATCCGCGCCCGCGAGTATTCGCTTTTGTTTGTCGGCACGGCGCTGCTGCGCCTCGTATTACAAGTCGTTGCGAATTCTTATTTTGTGAGCGTACAAGGCATGGGCATCG
>CAZCAK010000316.1:0-2652 GCA_964496605.1 uncultured Acidiferrobacteraceae bacterium
TTACAACAACACACTCAAGCTCGGATATGACGCCGAACGATCGAAATGGCCGGACTGGTTTGCGAGTCTTTCGATAAACCAATCGTGGCTGCCACGCGTGGTCGCCCCCGGCACGCCGCTCGGCAATCTACGCCGCGAATTGGCGCAGGAACTCGGATTCTCTGCAGAGGCGCGCGTGCTGGCCGGCACCACCGACGGCGTCGCAAGTTTTATCGCCGCTGGCGCTAGCGAGCCAGGGCAAGCCGTCACCTCGCTCGGTTCAACGTTGGTACTCAAGCTGCTATCGGATCGTGCCGTGTATTCCCCGGAACACGGCGTTTACAGTCATCGACTCGGTAATCGTTGGCTCGTCGGTGGCGCATCGAATGCCGGTGGTGCCGCGTTACTCCAGTACTTTAAGTTAGAACAGATCGAGGAAATGACCCCGCTACTAGAGCCGGACACTCCGACCGGTCTTGAATACTATCCCCTAGCGGGTATCGGCGAGCGCTTTCCCATTTACGATCCGGAGATGGCGCCCGTGCTCGAACCGCTGCCGGGCGATAGCGTGACGTTCTTCCAAGGCATGCTCGAAGGCATCGCACGCATCGAGGCACAGGGCTATAAGCTCTTAACCAAACTAGGTGCACCGAGTCTAAAACAAGTCTTCACTACTGGCGGTGGTAGCGAAAATCCGGCTTGGCAACGCATTCGTGAGCGCGTGCTTGGCGTCACCATGACGCCGCCGCGCTCACGTATTGCCGCCTATGGCACTGCCTTGCTGGCCGCGGGCGCGACCAGCATCACCACCGAAACGACTGAAAAAATAACCGTTGCCTAATTATTCTTTTGCGTTAATACTACGGCGTAACCGATTATTCCAATTCCGGTTTCGCACATTAAAAACGATAAGATAATTAAATGTCGCCCGCCCACGACGCACTGACCGGCTCTATGAGCCGCGCCGCGCTGCACGACTTCCTGGAAGCATCCATCCATCGTCGCCAAGCATTCACCGCAATTCTGTTCGATATCGATCGCTTCAAATTAATTAATTACGGCTTTGGCGACGGTTGTGGCGACGTCGTACTGCAAGAAGTAGCGCACGCCGTGCAGCAACGTTTGGGGCGGGATAATCAAGTCGCGCGCTGGTCGGGCCAGCAGTTTCTCTGCGTCCTGCCGCAAAAAGACACCACAGCGGCAAAGGCCGACGTCTACGCCGAGGAGCTGCGCGCAATGATCGAGTCCTTGTTGATTCGACACGGCAGCAATCATATTCATGTCACGGCCAGCTTCGGCATCGCGCAATTCCCGGATGATGGCGATAGCCTGCGTCAGGTATTAGCCGCGGCCGAGGCGGCGCTGTACCAAGCGAAAGAATTCGGTCGTAATCGCGTCATCGCAGCTGCGGGTTTGCAACAGCAAGTATACGGCGTCGGTAGCCTGCTTGATCGGGCGCTACGCGAGCAACGCATCGTACCGGCGTACCAGCCCATCGTCGATTTGCGCACCGGCAATATCGTCGCGGAAGAGGCGCTGGCAAGACTGATTACGCCGGAAGGCGATGTGCTCGAGGCGGATGAATTCATCGAGGTCGCAAAGAAACTACAATTTACTTACAAAATCGACCAAGCGATCATTACCAGCACCTGCAATCGATTCATGCGCACACTTGGTGTGCACTCGCCGCGGACGCAGTTCGTCAATATCTCGGGCAATTTATTGCGGCATCCACATATCGTGCGTCAGCTATTGGAATCGGTGGAGCATTTTTGTCAAAAATGCGGCCACTGGTCCGAATCGCGCAAGCCGCTGGTCATCGAAGTTACCGAGCGGGAATTTTTGGGCGATGTTGCGTCGGCACGTGAAGCGCTGGAAGCTTTTGTCGATTTCGGTCTAAGCCTAGCGCTCGACGATTTCGGCAGCGGCTACTCGTCGTTTCAATACCTCGCGGATTTACCGTTCACATTCTTAAAAATTGAAGGCAGCCTGGTCCAGCGCCTGCGCGAACCACGCGTGCGCATCATCGTGCAAGGCATGCAAAACACCGCGCGTGATCTGGGATTGATTACGCTGGCGGAACGCGTTGAAAGCGCGGAAATTGCCGCGATTCTGCGCGACATCGGCGTTGATTGGGCACAGGGGCATTACTATTATAAGGCAGCACTCGACACCGAGTATTTACATCGCTTCGACTTTACCTCTGGCATCGATATCGCCAAAGCAAAACAGCCAGTCGTCAAGCGCGTTAAGATCAATTAGCGGTGTAAGGCCAGCGAAAAAAAACAAAAGGCCGCGATGCGGCCTTTTTAATTTATATAACGTTGCGATTTAAGCCTCTACCACCGTCTCGGCATTGCCGGTCTCACCCATATTATCGCGCCAAGTCACTTTGATCTTGTCGCCGGTCTTGGCGTTTGGCAAACGCACACCGAACAAGGGATTTTCCGACACGCTGATGCCGATATCGACATGGGCCACCATCTTACCGTTATGCTCGATCGATAATTCTTGAATAAAATGCGCCGGGATCGTTTTCTTCGTTGCCTTGTCTTTGCGTAAACCGGTCTCCATCGGATGATTAACCAACGCCAACACTTCGATCACGCCGTCTTGGGTGCGGGTACGTACCTTCGTCTCTCTCACGATCTATCTCCTAATGTGGCCTTAACC
>CAZCAK010000317.1:0-2649 GCA_964496605.1 uncultured Acidiferrobacteraceae bacterium
GTCGTCGATTACGGCGCTCGCGGATGCGGGATTTTTCCCGCGAGCGATACCTTCGCCGATGGCGCGTGCAGCGAGAAGAACGCGTAGTGATCGAAATCTTAGATCGGACGAAATGGGGCTTGGTAAATTTCGACTGCATCAGCGTGGTGGCATGGCGCGCATCGGGGAAACTGCAGCGCACTGCGCTTGCTCTTCACCACGCGCGGCTGCAGCCATTGGGCAACGGCGGTCACCGGGCGCTCCTGTTACCTTTTGGAGCGTCGACGCCGGCGGATGATATGATCGCGCCATGGCCGATGTCCCGCCGCCGTTTATCGATCCAACACTGACCGGTCCTAGCGATAGCTTGCGCCCGGACGCACGCATTATTGAAGGTCATGCCCACAACGGCAAACCCTGCCGCATCGTCGACAATACCAATAGCGTCGATCCCACCGAACTGCGCGCAGTATTAGATGCACTGATTCGCGACAAGAAATTCGGACGCGGCGGGTTGTCGGTTGCCGGCGGCAGCACCATCGCGCTCGACCGGCCAACGAGCTCGCATATCCAATTCGGCGAGCAACTCTATCGTATCTTGCTGTATCCCTACGAAGCGCGCATCGAGCGCTTTTAAGGCTTTTCCGGGCGCTGGATTTCCGCGAGCAGCTCGGTCGCGTGTGCCACGCGCTCGTCGATATGCTCGACGGCAATTTTGGCGGCATGCACGCCGGTCTCGTGGCCCGGTTGAATGAGTTGCTTGTCGGCCATGTCGATCATGACCTCGTCGGTAGGAAACGACCACGGCAACGCCGCGCCGGTTAAACTCGATATCCACGCGAAACGATCGTTGATGCGCCGATTAATCATCCACAACTTGTGCGCGCGCTCGGCACCGATCCAATTAAGAATCGTCCAGCGCGAACCACTCGGCGCCTGCGGTCGGCTCTCGATATAGTCCAGCCAGATGCGCTTGGCTTCGGCATAACCCGCGAGCACCTCGCCGAGATAATGCGCCAGCTGTGCGCGCGATGACTTTTTGTCCGCCGGCCAATGTTCAGCGGTCCTGACTGCCGTGTCTAACATTCCCATAGTTCCCTCGTTAAAGTCCCGTCGCCCTTCCTTAGGCTAAACGTTCCTGCAAAAGCTTAATCTGAGTCGCGTACTCGGTGAGATACTGAATCGCGACCCGTGCCGCGTAAGCGCCACGGTCCTCGACCTCGGCGTCGAGCTGACTGGCGGCAATCTTCAGCATCACTTGATCGCGGTCGCACAATTCGCCCGCCTCGAGCTGCACTAACTCAGCGATCCGTTGCACTGCCTCGTTCATGCGCCAATTCAATTCCGCCAACCGGTCCCAACGGCGCTCACCGATCCAATCTGAAACCTGCGCACCGTTACCTTGCACTGGCGCCGCCGCTTCGGTTTCCTGATAATCCTGCCAAACCTGAATCGTGTCGTTGATGGCGACAAGCAAATCGTCCAGGAGACTCGCAAACTCCTTACGTTCGCTGAAACGCTCGGCGGTCCACGATTGCGCCACTGTTGCCGCCGCCGCCAACAGCGTTATGGTTCGATCCATCGGCCATTGCTGCATCGCATCGATGAATACCGCATTTCGTTGGAGCTCGGTATACGTATTTAGACCTACTTCCCCCAGAAGTTGGATTGGTTGCGGATAGCGTTCACTAATAAAGTCGGGCAAACCCAGCTACAGACGCGATTTATGTTCCGCATTATGACCCTCAATATTAGCTATTACGGCGATCGGCACGGGCCCTGGAGCGCGCGCAAGGCGCTTATCGCCGAGGCAATCGATGCCCTGCAACCGGACGTCGTTGCCTTGCAGGCGGTGCAACAAGACCCCGCAATCGCTGGCGGTCGCGACCAGGCGGCGCAGCTCGCCGACCTGCTCGGTAATCACCGCCATGTTCATTTTGCCGCGAGCATGCGCACGGAACAGCGGGCACAGGGCTCGGCGTTACTGGCGCGTTTACCGCTGAAGGCGACGCGCACGGTGCCGCTGAGCTTTATTGCCAATCCCGAGGATCAACAACACCGCGCCTTAGTGTTCGCGGAGGCACAGCTCGATGGGCAAACCATTACGGTTGCGAACGGTCATTTCTCGTGGGTACCGGAGGTCAATGCGCGCAACACCGAGGAAATGCTAGCGGCGCTCACCGGGCCGCATCCTACGGTCTTCGTCGGCGATCTCAACGCCGATCCCGACAGCGACTCGATGCAAAGAGTCGCACATGCCGGTTGGATCGACGCTTGGTCGTATTTGCATCGTGCACAGGGTTATACCTTCGAGTCGCAAGCGCCGACACAACGCATCGATTACATCTGGCTATCGCGCCCGCTAGTGTCGCGCCTACGCGCGATCGATGTCATCGCCGGTTCCGACGGTAACGGTACGCGGCTCTCGGATCATCTGGGCCTGATCGCGACCTTCGATTAGTGACGCGCATAGACAGCGAGCGCGGGCGCCATTAGGCTTTGCCGATGCGCCCGCCTCGCCGCGTACATCCCGATATGCCAATCTCATGAGCGACCCCGTCGCGACGCGATCATTCGTCACGCCAAAAATTTTTGGCATCGTAAACATCACCGCCGATTCGTTTTCCGACGGCGGGCGCTACCTCGATCCAGCGGCCGCATTGGCGCATG
>CAZCAK010000318.1:0-2646 GCA_964496605.1 uncultured Acidiferrobacteraceae bacterium
GAACACGCGCTACGCAGCTCTTCGCTGCTGCCACGCAAACGTACGTTCGATTCGATTTGCAACTCGATCACGTGGTGTGCTTCGCCGCTCAAGATCTCGGCCTGCTCTTTCAAGCCGGACATGAGCGCAGCCACGTCCACCGACTCGTCGTCCGGCGGCGGCGGCGCGGTTTCGAGTTTCGATAGCGTCAATAAGTCGTCGACCAGACGCTGCATGCGCAAGGCCTGTTCGTGCATCGTGCCGAGATGTTTCGGCAGATCCTCGAGTTGGTTCGGGCGCAGGCCCTGCAAGATTTCGATGAATCCGAGCAATACCGTCACCGGCGTGCGCAATTCATGCGAAACATTGGCAACGAATTGGCTACGCATCTGTTCCAGGCGCGCGATGCGCGACACGTCGCGCGCGACCATTAACTTTTCCGCCGCGCCGAACGGCAATATTTGTAACGCGACTACAAGCTCGGGGTGGAGCGGCGAACGGAATTGCAGAACCTCGGAGAAATCGCCATTGGCGAGATAATCGGCGAAATCCGGGTGGCGTACGAGATTGGTAATGCGTTGCATATGATCGCGCGGCCAGAATAATCCCAGCAGGCGTTGCGCCGCGGTATTGGCCCATTGAATCTCGTCGCGATTCGACAACACCACCATGGCATCGGGGATGATCGCGGCCGCGTCTTGAAACCGCGCCAAGGTGTCGGTGAGTTTTTCCTTGCGCCGGTTTGCCTCGCGCTCGAGTTTGCGAATCTCGTCGAACACATCGCCCCAAACGCCTTCGGCATCGGGAACATCGTCGCGCTTTTTATTTAACACCCAACGATGCAGGCGATGGAGATGCTGCAATACGCGCAATAAATAAAGCCCGAGACCGACCGCCATATTACCGTATGGATGACCGGTAATCGGGCCGAACAGCAAGCTCACCAGCACGATGCCGACGATGATCCAAATTTCGCGATACCAACTACGATGTAGCGTCACTGGTGCACCGAAAAACGATAACCGCTACCGCGCACGGTTTGGATAAAGCGATCGTGGCCGCTTGCCGCCAACACCTTGCGCAGCCGCCGGATATGTACATCGACCGTGCGCTCGTCGACATAGATATGATCGCCCCAGACGCCGTTCAAAATACGCTCGCGCGAGTGTACTCGCTCCGGATGCGCCATAAAAAAATGCAGCAGGCGAAATTCGGTTGGGCCGAGTTCCAGCTCGCTATCGCCGACGTGTACCCGATGCGTCGCCGGATCCAGCGCCAGCGCGCCGGCCTCGACCACGATGTCGGTTGCCTGCGGCTTGGTGCGACGCAATAACGCCTTCACGCGCGCCAATAGTTCCTTGGGGGAAAACGGCTTCGTAATATAGTCGTCGACACCGGTGTCGAGGCCTTTAATTTTGTCGTCTTCCTGGACCCGCGCGGTGAGCATGATGATGGGCACCTCGGGGCGTAGCTTCTCGCGGCGCACGCGCCGGGCGAAATCGACGCCACTGACCCCAGGCAACATCCAATCGAGCAAAATCAAATCCGGATTTTCGTCCCGCAACATGCGGTGCGCCGCTTCGGCGTCGCCGGCCTGCAGGCAGGCGTATTCCGCCTGATGCAGCGCCAGGCAGACCATTTCGCGAATGGCGGGCTCGTCGTCGACAATGAGTATTTTTCCAGGCATGATGCGCGGCACCTCGAACACCGGTTTCTGTCTATTGCATCGCAGTCCTGTTACGATTCTGTGACAGAACCGGCCTCTCAATCCCGCATTACGATACGCGAATTTATGCGAAAGAACACCGTTAGACCGACCGACATCAAATTGCATCAAAAGTCGCGCGTACTGGAGCTCACCTTTGACGACGGCGCACGCTTTAAGCTGCCCTGCGAATATCTACGTGCCTACTCGCCCTCGGCGGAGGTGCGCGGTCATGGCCCCGGCCAAGAAGTGCTACAAGTCGGTATCGAGAATGTGAATATCACCAACATCGAACCGGTCGGCACCTATGCCGTTTGTTTGCATTTCGACGACGGCCACTCCACCGGTATCTATTCTTGGGATCTATTGCACGACCTCGGCGTACGTCACGAAGAACTTTGGCGCGACTATCTCGCGCGCCTGCAGCGCGCAGGTTACGAGCGCAAGACCACGACACCATGAACGAGCGGCCGGAGAAAACCACGCACTTCGGTTTTCGCGAAGTGCCGGAGTCGGCCAAGGCCGATCTGGTCGGGGCGGTGTTCGACAGCGTCGCGCGTAAATATGACGTGATGAACGACGCCATGTCGTTTGGCATTCATCGCTTGTGGAAGCAATACGCGATCGAACAAGCCGGCGTGCATACCGGCGATCGCGTACTCGATCTTGCCGGGGGCACCGGTGACCTCGCGGCAAAATTGGCCGCACGCGTCGGCACCAGTGGCAGTGTCACGGTCGCCGATATCAATGCCGCCATGCTGCGCGTGGGCCGCGAGCGTCTGGCCGACCGCGGTATCGTCGGTAATATCGAATTCATCCAAGCCGACGCCGAGAAGCTGCCGTTCGCCAGCAATCATTTCGACTGCATAACCATCGCCTTCGGCTTGCGCAATGTCACGCGCCAGGCGCAGGCCTTGGCGTCGATGTTTCGCGTGCTAAAGCCCGGCGGCAAATTATTGATT
>CAZCAK010000319.1:0-2627 GCA_964496605.1 uncultured Acidiferrobacteraceae bacterium
ACGATCGATTATTGCGTCAGGGCTCGATCGCGTTGCCGCTCGCGATTCAATCCGCCTTCGGCGGCGATACCTGGCGCGCGGCGCGCTCGATGGTGTTTGTATGAAGCGGCCGGAGACGCGCGGACGCCTATGGCATGTCGCCTTGAAGGTGCGCGATCTCGCCGCATGTGAAAAATTCTATGTCGAGCTTTTGGGTATGAAGGTCGAGTGGCGGCCAGACGCGGATAATCTTTATCTCACGAGCGGCGCCGATAATCTCGCACTGCATCGCGCCGAGCGCGGCGACAGTGGTCAAGCCTTGGATCACATCGGATTCGTGTTAGACCGAATTGATGCCGTGGATGATTGGCATCAGTTTTTGAGTGTGCACGGCGTCAAGATATTGCAGTTACCGAAGACCCACCGCGATGGCGCGAGAAGTTTTTATTGTGCCGATCCCGAGGGCAATACGGTGCAGCTCATCTATCACCCGCCGCTCGCGGCAATACTGAAATAACTAGATCCAGCGGGCTGTCGTTGTCATCACGCGCGCCGTCATGCGCATCGCTTCTTTGATGATCGGTGGCAGTTCGCTTGCGCCTGCGTGTACGGCATCGGTCGCATGGTTGCTTTCGTCGATCAACATTTGTTCGAGAATGGCGCGGCTGCGTCGATCGTTCGTGGGTAATCGATTTAAGTGCCGCTCCAAATGTGCGCTGACTTGGCGTTCAGTCTCGGCGACAAAGCCCAAACTCCAACGATCGCCGGCAAGTCCAGCGAGCGCACCGAGTGTGAACGAGCCGAGATACCACACCGGATCGAGATGGCTACCGCGCGCTTTGAGTTCGTCGAGCCGTTGATTAATCCAAGCCAGATGATCAATTTCTTCTTGCGCTGCTTGCTGCATCGCCGCCCGTACGCCGTTGCGTTTGGCGGTAAACGCTTGTCCGGCGTACAGCGCCTGCGCCGCGACTTCGCCGGCGCGGTTCACGCGCATGAGTTCGGCCGCATGACGCCGCTCGCTTTCATCCAAATCGCTGGCATATTTCGTCGCAGGATTTGCACGTTCCGCAGTCGGTTGGGCGAATACTGCGCGTAGCCCCTGATCTAATAACGAGACGAGGCGGTCAGTCGGCGAGAGCTCAGAGGGATGCATGCGCGCAGTGTATCATGTGATTATTTTGTGAGACTTCAGATGTCCGAACCGTTTTATCGTTACCACATGTTTTTTTGCGTTAACCAACGCGATGACGGGTCTGCCTGCTGTGGCGGTCGCGGCGCGCAAGCAATGCGTGACTACGCCAAGCAAAAAGTGAAAGCCTTGGGGCTATCAGGACCTGGCGGCGTGCGCGTGAACAATGCCGGTTGCATGGACCGCTGCGAACTGGGGCCGGTGATCGTGATCTATCCCGAAGGCACGTGGTACACCTACATCGACCAAGACGATATCGATGAAATCATCGATGAACATCTCATCAACGGCCGGCCGGTCGAGCGGTTAAAGATCTAGGTTCTCTGTAGCGCCAAGGGCCGATCTCGGTTTAAGGCGTAAGACCGTCGGAAGCCCGACGTAAAGAAACATCCCCAGGTAATTCGGTGGACCAAAAAGCGGTTGACACACGCCCTCATGTATTAGAGAATAATTATATGGTTATTTTGTAAGACTCCTCCATCCTCCTAGTGGTGGTTCCGGCGTGGGTTCGCCCACGCCTTTTTTTATGTCCAAAGCAAGATAATGTTGACACCACCCGCCGCCGTACTTACCATTCGCCGCTTTCCTCAATAGCTCAAACACATGAAGACGTTTTTCGCCAGCTCCGACACGGTCAAGCGCGATTGGTACACCATCGACGCGTCAGGCAAAGTTTTAGGCCGCCTGGCAACCGAAATTGCACGCCGTTTACGCGGCAAACACAAGCCAGAATTCACGCCACACGCGGACGCCGGCGACTATATCGTCGTGCTCAACGCGAGCAAGATCGAATTGACGCGAGGCAAGGGCGCGAAAAAGTTCTATCACACGTATTCCGGTTATCAGAGCGGTCTGAAAACGACCAGCTTCAACGATATGCGTGACCGGCACCCAGAGCGCGTCATCGAGATTGCGGTCAAGGGTATGCTGCCCAAGGGCCCTCTGGGACGTGAAATGTTCCGTAAGCTCAAAATCTACGCCGGCGCGGAACATCCGCACCAAGCGCAACAACCGAAGGTGTTAGAGATTTAATATGGCAAAAGCAGCGAGTTACGGTACCGGTCGACGCAAGTCTGCAACGGCGCGCGTTTATCTAAAGCCCGGCAAGGGCCAGATCACCATTAACCAACGGACGCTGGACGAATATTTCGGCCGCGAAACCGCGCGCATGGTCGTACGCCAACCGTTTGTAGCGATTAATAGCGAGAACCGTTACGACGTGCTGGTAAACGTGCAAGGTGGCGGCCCCAGTGGTCAAGCGGGCGCGATTCGTCACGGCATTACCCATGCCCTGATCGCCCACGACGAAGGTCTTCGCTCAACGCTGCGCAAGGCAGGCTACGTCACGCGCGACGCGCGCGAGGTCGAGCGTAAGAAGGTCGGTCTGCATAAAGCGCGTAAGCGCCCGCAATACTCCAAGCGTTAATTTCTCCTGTACGGCGTGCCGCCTGGCACG
>CAZCAK010000320.1:0-2588 GCA_964496605.1 uncultured Acidiferrobacteraceae bacterium
CCGGTACTACCGGCAGTCTCGCGGACATTCCCGGCCCCGCGAGCGCCGGCCGCGGCGGTTTGCAATTGGGCGGCTTATGCGAGCGCGTGCGCGTCGTGAACAACTTAATTCAAGGCGGCATCGGCAACGGCATTACGCTCGGCACGATCCGCGTCGTGAAAACCGGTGGCGACTTCGAGCTGGTGCCATGGGTCATCGATATCTTCGATCTGTGCTCGCCGTGCGATCCGGGTGACACCGGCGTACCGCCGGACGACGGCGGTGGCACCCGTTACGAATCGGCGGGACCGTTGTACGACATCACCATCGAACGCAATCGTATTTACGATATGGGACTCAATGGCATCGGCGTGGTCGGATTTTTCGATTTGGCCGCGACCGACGAATTTATTACCGTCGTGCGCCTCAATATTCTCGGCAACGATATCCGGCGTTGCCTGCGGCGCACGCTGGCGCCAATCCCAAACGCGATGATCAACGCCATGGGTTACGGCGGCATTGCGTTGGCCGATGTCGAGTACTTAGTCATTCGCGACAATTTGATCGAAGGCAACGGCTTCAATTATTTGGAACCGATTTGCGGCATCTTTATTTTGCATGTCGAAGGCGTCGAGATCGTCCGTAATCGTATTCTGCACAACGGTGTGCGCACGCAAGAGGCGGGCGTCGAAGCCAAGGCCGGACGCCGCGGCGGCATTAATATCGTGTACGGTGTCGCCAACACCGTGCCGGTGCGCATCGGCGCGAACACCTACCCGCGCGCCGACGGCGTGCCGGCGATTAAGATTCACGACAATATTGTTAGCCACGCGCTGGGACAAGCGCTCGCATTAACCGCCTTAGGCCCAGTGTCGGTGGTCGCGAATCAATTCACGAGCCAGGGGGTCGTATTGCGCACGCGGCCAATCTCGCCATCGTTCATTGCCGGCTGCGTCATGATCATGAACCTCGGGATCTCGAACGAATGGTACGCGCAGCTCACCAATTTCAACGGCGCTCTCAACGGCAGCATTAACAGCGGGCCGGCTGGCCCCGATATCACCGACGACGCGGTGCTGGTGCCGCGCACCGGTCTCGACGATCAACGCACCGGTCAATATCTCGCCAACGGCAATGTGTTGTTTAGCAATAACCAATGTCTCTTGGATTTGATCGAAACTGGATTTAGCCTCGCCTTGTCATCGATCGCGATTATCAGTCTTGACGATGTCGGTTTTGAGGCGAATGAATGCGATTGCAATCTGCTCGACGATTTTGTCATGACCCAAGCGGTGATTCTTGGTATCTCGACGCGGGTCGCGGACAATCGTTTCAAGGAAGGATGGTTCAACGCCTTGTACTCGGCCATCACCTTTGGCCTTATGAATGCCACGACCAATAATCAATCCACGCACTGCTTACTCATCGGCGGTCCGGCGGCGCTGAAAGTGGATCAAGGCAATAGAGTCTTACGCGCCGCACTCGACAAGAAATATCAGTGCGAACGCACGCGCGATTCGGTTATCGCCGGTGCCGCTAACCTGAGGATGTTCGGATGAAACGCGAAACGAATGATCGACGTATAACGTTCAGCGAAATCGGCGGTAGCCTCGAACGCAGCTTGTCGGCGGTCGATGGCGAGCGTTCGAATGAACTCAGCGCGTTTGCGCGCATGCGCAGCGCCAAGGCAGTACAGCTTGAGCGCGAGCACAGGCGCCTGCTGGAACAATACGGCGCCGACGACGCGCGCGTCGCCGAAATTGCCGCCAAGCGCGAAGCGAATGTGTTTCTCATGTCCGGCGCCGAACGTGAGGCGGTGCGCGCCCGCGCGGCGGTGCCAGCGCCGGATAAAACCGCGTGGATCGTGCATGGGCACGTGCGACTTGAAAACGATAAACCGGTTTATGGTGTCGTCGTGAGCGCGCACGATGCCAATGGCACGCGCTATGGCAATGCGCAGGCGCTGACGGATCGCAGCGGGCATTTCATATTATCGATTCCGGAACAAACCGCGGCGGCGGCGAATCGAACGGGTAGCAACTCAGCGACGGTCTATTTGCAGGTTGCGCAAACCGGTGGCGCGTTATTGGCGCGCGACACCCAGGCGTTCACGCCTGAGGTTGCGCGCGTCGATTATCGCGAGATCGTATTACACAACGACGTCTGCGGTAATGGTGTCGATACCAAATCGCGTGACACCGGGGGTACGCCGCAGCCAGGCAAGCGCGCCGACGGCGATACCGGCAGCGCGGCGGCGCCGGCACCCAATACATCGCCTGCGCCCATCACACCAGCGAAACGCAAACGTAGGCGCTAGGCATGGATCGCGCTACAGTAACCGGCATGCCATCACCGGATTGATGCCTCGATGAATGCCCTGCTCCTCCAACCCAAGCAAAACTCCTACGGCAATCGACGCGCACGCGCACCCGCATCGCGCGCGTCGACCTCGCCGGCCGCCATCGCCGCGCAATTGAAAGGCGGCTGTGCTTGCGGCGGCACTTGTCCGCGTTGCCAAGCCAAGTCGCCGGTACAAGCGAAACTCGCCATAAGCACACCCGGCGATCGTTACGAACGTGAAGCCGATCGCGTCGCGACGATGGTGACGC
>CAZCAK010000321.1:0-2574 GCA_964496605.1 uncultured Acidiferrobacteraceae bacterium
GCCGGCCATTTCCAGATTGCGCTTTTGCAGGCGTGCAAGACGTTCGCGTGTAACTTCCAGCGGCGTCGCATCGGGCAATTGCGCCGCCGGTGTACCGGGGCGTGCACTGTAAATAAAGCTAAACGATAAGTCGAAGCCGATCTCTTCCATCAACGCCATAGTCGCGGCGAAATCGGCCTCGGTCTCACCAGGGAAACCGATAATGAAATCGGTCGATATGGAAATACCGGGGCGTAAGGCGCGCAGTTGTCGTATCTTCGATTTGTATTCCAATACCGTGTGTCCGCGCTTCATCGCGCTCAAGATGCGATCGGAGCCGCTTTGCACCGGCAGATGCAAGTGATTCACCAACTCCGGCAACTCGGCATACGCCGCAATCAAACGCTCACTGAACTCCAAGGGGTGCGAGGTCGTGTAGCGAATGCGCTCGATGCCATCGACCGCGGCGACATAGCGCAGCAGATCGGCGAAATCGATACTGCCGCCATCGAAGGTCGCGCCGCGATAGGCGTTGACGTTCTGGCCCAGTAGGGTGACTTCGCGCACGCCGTGTTCCGCAAGATGCACGATTTCCGCGATCACGTCATCGAACGGACGGCTGAACTCTTCGCCGCGCGTATAGGGCACCACGCAGAAGCTGCAATATTTACTGCAACCCTCCATGATCGAAACGAAGGCACGCGGGCCATCGATCCGCGGCGCCGGCAGGCAATCGAACTTTTCGATCTCCGGGAAGCTCACATCGACCGCGGCGCGCTTGCTGCGCGCGGCTTGATCGAGCAATTGCGGTAGGCGATGCAAAGTCTGCGGCCCAAACACGATATCGACATAAGGCGCGCGCTTGACGATCGCAGTACCCTCTTGGCTCGCGACGCAACCGCCGACACCAATTACGATGCCGGGGCGCAACTGTTTCAATTCGTTCCACATGCCTAATTCCGAGAACACTTTGTCCTGTGCCTTCTCGCGAATCGAACAGGTATTAAGCAATAACACATCGGCCTCTTCCGGCGTCGCGGCGCGCTCGAGACCATGGCTATGCTTGAGCAGATCCGCCATGCGCGACGAATCGTATTCGTTCATCTGGCAGCCGAAGGTTTTGATAAAGAGTTTGCGCGACATTGGGCTTTACGCTACGCGGATCGAACAGAAATTTCCAGGACCGTCATGCACGTTGCGCCATCGGCGATGGTGCCGCCGCGTATAACGCCAAGCCCAACAATCCCACCAGCCCGGCGACATAGAACGGCGCCGCGGGATGCCACA
Organism: uncultured Acidiferrobacteraceae bacterium; assembly: GCA_964496605.1. Classification (GTDB taxonomy): domain Bacteria; phylum Pseudomonadota; class Gammaproteobacteria; order Acidiferrobacterales; family CAZCAK01; genus CAZCAK01. Next base: position 1,267 of record CAZCAK010000321.1, read on the forward strand.
GCCACAACCAACCGCCGACCAAGGCCGCGGGAAAGACGCCGACGCCGCGCACGAGATAGTACATCCCGACCGAGCGGCCGATCATCGTCTGCGTCGCGAGGTCCACAATCAATGCCTTGCGCGCCGGCTCGCCGATCTCGCGCAAACCGGCGAAGGTAAACGCCAACACCAACAACGCGAAGTTGTGCGCATTAATCAACATCAACGGGAACGCCACGAAGAAGGCGAAGGTCAACAACACGAACGGCTTGCGATTCATGCGATCCGATAATTTGGCGATGGGCAGATAAACCAGAATCGACACCGCGATTTGAATACTTGTGAGCAAGCCGAAATCGAGCGCGGAAAACTGCAACACATTCATCACGTACAAAATGATAAACACCTTCGGCACGCCTTCGGCCCAGCGGATCAAAACGTCGGACAGCAATAGGCGCTTCAGGGCCGGATCGAGCACGCGCCAGACGGCAAAAAAATCCTTAGTGTCGATCGCCGCACTCGGACGCTCGCGATAATAACGCCACACGAACCACGCCGTCGCCAAACTTAAAAAAATCGTCAAGGCGACGCCAAAGCGCACGCCCTGCGTCATGCCGTAGGCGGCGATCAGCGCACCGCCGGCCAACGGTGCGATCAAGGTCGGCACGCGTTTTAAAATCGATTGCACGCCGAAACCCATCGCGCGGCTGGTACTCGGCAGATTGTCGCCGATAATCGCGAAAATCGTCGGCACGGTAAAGCTGGTCCAGGCCATCACGAAAATCGTGCCGATGAGCACCCACTCCCAGGACGCAGCGAAGAAATAAATGATATAGCCGGCGGCGGCGATGAGCGCGAATAAGACTAAGGCGCGCTTGCTGCCGAGACGATCGGTGAGCCAACCGCCCGGGTAGGGATATAAGGCATCGAGCAAATCTTTTAGCGCGCCGAACGCGCCGATCACAACCGCGCCGGCGCCTAAGACCTCGAGATATTTCGGCAAGAAGCGCATCCATAACTCCTCGCCCATGCCAAGGAGCAATAACGCGATTAACATCACGCCGATATTGCGTTGTAAGCCGAGAGCCGCCTTGGCGCGAACCAACACCGACATCGATTAAATGCCGACACCGTGCGTCGTGTCGCCGCTGCGGCGACACCAGGCATACAAGGCGTCGTAGATCACCATGCCTTGGCGCAGCAGCGCGTGGTCGTCGCTGAAGTTTTCCGAAAGGCCGAGCGAAATGGCGAGCAGGCCGGGCGACTGCGGCGTCAGCTCCGGTTTGCCGGTATCGGCACCGCGCACGATGGTGGCGAGTCGTTGTAAGG
>CAZCAK010000322.1:0-2559 GCA_964496605.1 uncultured Acidiferrobacteraceae bacterium
CACGGTTCGAGCTCTTGCCCGATGATGCCGCGGCGCAATGGTTAAACGCACAGGACTTATTCGCCGATGGAGAATGCGTATTGCGTCGCGTGGTCGAACGCGACAAGGCGTCAAAGGGTTTTATCAACGGTCGGCCGGTACCGATGCAGCAATTGCGCGAATTAGGCGATCTCCTAGTCGATATTCACGGACAGCACGAACATCACTCGTTGTTACGCCGGGAAGTCCAGCGGGAAATATTGGACAGCTACGCCGCGATCGAGACCGACGTGGATTTATTGGCGCAACATTACCGCGCGGCGCATACGGCGCAGGCGCGCTTGGCGGAGCTGCAACGCGCCGCGGCGGATCGCGACGCGCGCCTCGACCTATTGCGCTATCAGGTGCAGGAGCTGGAGGCGCTCAACTTAGGCGCGGATGAGTTTCCACAATTGGAAGAGGAATACGCGCGCCTGGCAAACGGCGCGGAACTGATCCAAGGCGCCCAAGCCTTGGTACAAGAACTTTACGAGGCCGACGACGGCGCAGTCGCCGGCGTGTTGTCGCAGGCGGCGCATAAGCTGCAGACCTTGAGTCAATTCGACCCGCGTCTGAGCGATATCGCGCGCATCGTGAGCGAGGCGCAGGTGCAAGTCGCCGAGGCGGCGCTGCAATTGCGCCACTACGTCGATGCGCTCGATCTTGATCCGGAACGCCTGCGTCTGGTCGATCAACGTCTCGCAAGCACCTTAGCGCTCGCGCGCAAGCATCGCGTCGAGCCGCAGACCTTGCCTGCGACATTGACGCAACTCCAAACCGAGCTGAGCGCGATCGCCGATTTCGATCGTAACCAAGAGGCATTGCTACGCGCCGTGAAAGACGCGCGCGCGGCCTACGATGAAGTCGCGGTACGCGTATCGAAGGCGCGCAGCGCCGCCGCGACACGCTTAGCCAAGGCGGTAAGTTCGCGTCTGACACAACTCGGCATGCCCGGCGGTCGGTTTGCGGTGACGCTGACGCCGATCGAAGGCGAGGAATTGAACGCGTTCGGTCGCGAGCAAATCGAATTTACCGTTAGCGCGAATCCCGGTCAGCCGCCGAAGGCCTTGACCAAGGTCGCATCCGGCGGCGAGTTGTCGCGCATCAGTCTCGCCTTACAGACCATCGCCGCGGCGCGGCATACCGTGCCGACGCTCATCTTCGATGAGGTCGACGTCGGCATCGGCGGCGGCGTCGCGGAAATTGTCGGCCAGCAATTGCAAGAGCTCGGCGCCAAGCGTCAGGTGTTATGTGTCACGCATCTTGGACAAGTCGCGGCGCGCGGCAATCACCACTACGTCGTGCACAAACAAACCGCGCGCGACTCGACTACCACCGAAATTCGACTGCTGGACAATAAACAGCGCGTGCAGGAAATTGCGCGCATGATCGGCGGTATCGAAATCACCAACCAAACGCTCGCGCTGGCGAAGGATATGTTGCGTCATGTCTCGGCCTGAACCGACCAAAGCCGCGGCTGCGGTGCCACAGATCCGTCCCGCCGCCATCGGCGACGTGCCGACGATTCATCACCTGCTCGAAACCTACGCCGCGAAGGGCAATCTATTGCCGCGCACCATGTACGAGCTCTATCGGCACCTGCGCGATTTCTTCGTGATTGAAATTGACGGCAAGGTCGCGGCGATCGGCGCGCTGGAAATTTTTACCGAAGATCTCGGCGAGGTGCGCAGCCTCGTGGTCGACGAGGCGTTCGAACGCAAGGGGCTCGGGCGCCTGATGGTGCAACGCATTGTCGCCGAGGCGCGCAATATCGGCCTGCGGCGCCTCATGGCGCTCACTTATGTACCGACGTTTTTCCACAAGCTCGGCTTCAAGACCGTGTCGATGGACAGCTTGCCGGAAAAGGTGTGGAACGTTTGCGTGAAGTGCTACAAGTACAATAACTGCGACGAGGTCGCGGTGTTGATGGAGTTGCGTTAAGGTTGGGCCGCCGGTGCGCAGCCGCATATTCCAATCAGTCTTTCTTGGAACACTTGCCGGTTTTTTTCATCCCGAGACAAGTGCCGTACATATATAAAGAATGGCTGTCGACGGTGAAGCCGGCCTTTTCCGCGACCTTGCGTTGGCGCTCCTCGATCGCGGGATCGTAAAACTCAAATACCTTACCGCACTCGACGCAGACCATATGGTCGTGGTGCCCGCCGTGATTGATCTCGAACACCGAGCGGCCACCTTCGAAGTTATGCCGCATCACGATACCGGCGCCCTCGAACTGGGTGAGCACGCGATACACCGTCGCCAACCCGACCTCTTCGCCCATATTGAGTAAGGTTTTATAGACGTCCTCGGCGGTCATATGGCGCACCTTGGCGTCTTCCAAAATCTGCAGGATTTTAAGCCGCGGTAAGGTCGCTTTCAGCCCGGCGCGTTTAAGATCGGCACTGTCGGTCATGGCGATATACTACACGCGGCGGCGCGGCTATCATACGCACACCTACCCCAACCGCGATTGGATTTGCATGCATCGTTTTTATCGTCTCGCGCTGATCCCCGCATTCGCTGGCCTCGGCAGCGGCTGCG
>CAZCAK010000323.1:0-2553 GCA_964496605.1 uncultured Acidiferrobacteraceae bacterium
CGTGCATTTCCTTTTCGGTCAGCAGTCCTTTGACTTGGAATTCCTCGATCGAGGTGTGATCGAGCGTACGCGTTAATAGCTGACGATCGCGAAAATGGTACAAACGACTATCGCCGATGTGTGCCCAATAGGCATAACCGTTTTGCACCAGACATAATACGCATGTCGTGCGCGGCTTGATCGGCGGCTTCTTTGTGGCGCCGGTCAGCTGCATATTCTTGTGCGCCTGCATCATGGTCAGTGCGAGAAACGATGAAGGCTGGAGTATGGTTTTTTGTTTGATTGAGCGAAACGCGTGCGTTGCGGTTTGCACCACAATCTCCGCGGCCAGCTCACCGCCGGCATGACCGCCGAGACCATCGGCGAGAATCAGCAATATCGCGCCTTCGCGCTCGCATACCGCGACGCGGTCCTGATTCGAGTGACGGCCACCACGTACGCTATGAAACGCCACCTGATATTTCATGGTTAGCCCTTGCTCCAGGGCATGCGGATCGGCCGCGTGAAATAGTCGACCAGCGAATTGCCGTTGGTGGTTTCTTCTGCCGGATGTGGACCGATCGCCTCCAACAACGCCGGCACGCTCTGCGGGCGATCCGCCGGTTTCATGGCGAGGCACCAGTCAACCGCTTCCAATAGACGGGTCGAATAGCGTCCTTTGAGACTGCGTGCAACCGGTTTGTATTTGTCTTTAATCATGCGCTCGATCGCCGATTGCGGCGCGCGCCCGGTCATGCAGGCCAGAATCGATGCGCCGGTGGCGTAAAGATCGGTCCAAGGACCCATGGTTTCTTTCTTGTGTTGTTCCATCGGTGCGAAACCGGGCGTGAGTGTATTCGGTCCGTTTTCATTCCCGAGCGACGGGCCTTGAGCCGCGCCGAAATCGAGCAGCAAGGGATTGCCGCCGGGACGCAGAAAAATATTCGCCGGCTTAATGTCGAGATGCAGCAGTTGATTGCAATGCAATTCGTGCAGGCCGTTCAGAATTTGCGGGAATACCGTACGGATAAATTTCTCGCTGAGGCGACCCTCGTGGCGTTTGATGTACCAGCGCAAGTCCTTGCCTTGCTCGTACACCATGACCATGTAGACGGTGTTATTCGCGCGAAAGAAATTGGTGACGCGCACGATGTTCGGGTGATTCACCTTCGAAATCGCCGCGCCTTCGTCGAAGAAGCGTTTGATGCCCTGCCGGTAGGGCGTGCCGGTTTGTTCGCTCGCGGGCTCGACGCGACCGGTCTCGATCCGCACCGCGAGCGCCGCAGGCAGATATTCCTTGATCGCGACCCACTCGCGCGTATCGAGCTTGTTCGCCAAATAGACAATACTAAACCCGCCACCGCCGATGACCTTCTCGATGCGGTAGCCCTTTAATAAGTAGCCTTTGGGTAATGCGTGTAAGCGGTTCATGTAGGTTAGCTTGTGCCCTTTAACAATAGTCCAAAAACCGACCACGGGCATGGTATTTTCCCGCCGGCTTTCGGTACTATGCCGGGCACTTATTTAGGAAATCCTTATGACTTATAGCATGACCGCATTCGCGCGACGCGACCGCGACACGGAATGGGGCAATCTTGGCTGGGAACTGCGTGCGGTGAATCATCGGTACCTCGAGCTCAGTTTGAAATTACCCGAGGAATTGCGCCATTTGGAGCCGATGGTGCGCGAGGCGGTAGGTAAACGGGTAGCACGCGGCAAGCTCGACTGTAATCTGCGCTTTAAGCCGCGCGAGGGCGGCGCCGAACTGAAAATCGATCCGGCGACGCTGGACCAATTACGACAATTAAATCAGCAGATCCTCGCTAGTGTGCCGAATGCTGCCCCGATGCGCGTGGCGGATTATCTGCGCTGGCCCGGGGTGCTGGTCACACCGCCGATGAATCTGGAGCAGTTAACCCAAGAGGCTTTGAGCGGTCTCAACGATGCATTGGCCGATCTCAGTGCCATGCGCGAACGTGAGGGCGCGCGCCTCCAAACCCTGATCGAGCAACGCCTCGATGCCGTCGCGACGACGGTGCGGGAATTGAAGACGGTGATCCCGGAAATCGTACCGGCATTTCGCGCGCGTCTAAGCGCGCGCGTCGCCGAGTTGCAAGGGCTCGACTCGCAGCGCCTGGAACAAGAGGTCGTATTATTCGCACAGCGCATCGATGTCGCGGAAGAAGTCGATCGCCTCGGCGCGCATCTCGATGAGGTGCGGAACATTTTTCGGCAGCAGGGGCAGATCGGCCGGCGCCTGGACTTCGTCATGCAGGAATTCAATCGCGAGGCGAATACCTTGGCGTCGAAATCGAGTGATCTGCGCTTAACCAAGGCCGCAACCGAGCTCAAGGTGCTGATCGAACAAATGCGCGAACAGGTGCAGAACATTGAGTAGTAGCCGGCGCGCGCAAGAAGGCGTGCTGTATATTCTCTCGGCCCCATCCGGCGCCGGTAAATCCAGCCTGGCGAAGGCCTTGTGCGAATCGGTCGCGCGGCTGGGTGTCTCCGTTTCCCATACCACGCGCGCGCCGCGTCCCGGCGAGACGCATGGCCAACATTATTACTTTATCG
>CAZCAK010000324.1:0-2542 GCA_964496605.1 uncultured Acidiferrobacteraceae bacterium
ATCGACGCCACCACCGACCCATGGTACTTGCAGCTGCGCCCATCGCCCAACCCGGCTCACCCGTTGATATTTCTCGCCGCGACCGCATATGCGCCCGGAATCGTGAGGATTAATCATGGCGGAATTAGCGAACACGGCAAATGTCACCCTTCAAAACTTCGATGAGCTTGTCATCCAGCAATCGCAGCGCCTGCCGGTCGTGGTCGATTTCTGGGCCGCCTGGTGCGGGCCCTGTCAGATGCTCATGCCGGTCTTGGCCAAATTGGTTCAGGAATATAACGGTCAGTTCTTTTTAGCCAAGGTCGATACCGACCAGGAGCAAAAACTCGCCGGCCAGTACGGCATCCGCGGTTTGCCGACGGTAAAAATCTTTCGCAACGGCGCGGTGGTCAATGAATTCTCCGGGGTGCAGCCGGAAAAAAATATTCGCGCCCTAATCGATCGCTATATCGTGCGTGAGTCCGATCGTCGCCTGGAACAAGCCCTGGCACAAGCCGCGGCCGGTCAGCGCACACCGGCAATTGCCGCATTACAACAATTGCACGCCGAGGACCCGGCCAACGATCGTGTGAAGCTGCAACTCGGGCGACTATTGATTGCCGACAGTCAGCTCGAACCCGCCGATACGGTATTGCGCGAATTATCGCTCGCGGCCCGTACCGAACCGGAGGCGGCGGCAATTCTGGCCGAGCTCGAGTTCGCGCGCATCGTCGCGGCTGCGCCGCCCACACCAGCACTGGAACAACAGGTCAAAACCAACGCACAAGATACCCAGGCGCGCTATCAACTGGCGGCGCGGCGCGTACTCGAACGACACTACGATGCGGCCCTCGCCGATTTGCTCGAGATCGTGCGACACGATCGCCAATTCAACGATGACGCCGGCCGCAAGGCGATGGTCGCCTTATTCAATATGCTGGGAAATCAAAACGATTTGGTAAAACGCTATCGCGGCTTGCTGTCGATGGCGCTGCATTGATTACGCGCTGCGCGCGTCCTTCAATACGATACCGATCGAGCGCATGAGTTGCGCCAGCCCGTCGCGCAGCGGTGTTGCCGGCACCTTGCCGGTCAGCTGTTGCAACCGACGCACGTCGGCGCAGGAGCGAACGATATCGCCGATACGCGCCGGCGCGTGCGTGCGTTCGATACGTCGACCGCTGAGGCTCTCGATGTGGCCGATCAAGGTCAATAAGGACTGTTCCTTGCCGGTGCCGACGTTCATCGCCCGACCGCTTAAATCCTGACGCCGCAGCGCCGCCTCCAGTAACGCCACCAAATCGCCGACATAAACGAAGTCGCGCGTCTGTTCTCCGTCGCCGAAGATCGTCAGGGGCTGACCCTTTTGCAGGCGGTCCATGAAAATACTGATCACGCCGGAATATGGCGACGAGGGATCCTGGCGCGGCCCATAGATATTGAAAAACCGGAACGCAGTAGTGTCGAGCCCGTGCTTGCGCGTGTAATAGCGCAGATAGTATTCGCCCGCGAGCTTGTCGGCAGCATACGGCGATAACGGATTCGGTAATTGATCTTCGTTCACCGGCAGCACATCGGTGTCGCCGTAAATCGCCGCGGAGCTCGCATACAGGAAGCGCTTGACGCCGGCGCGGCGCGCCGCCTCCAATAGATTCAAGGTACCGTCGAAGTTGCTACGGTGCGTCGCGATCGGGTCGTCGATGCTCGCCTGCACCGAAGCCACCGCGGCGAGATGCACCACTGCCTGGACATCGGCGATACACCGCTCGACGATCGCCATATCCGCGACATCGCCGACGACGAGCTCGACACGTGCATCCGCCGGCAGATTGTCGCGCTTGCCGGTCGATAAATTATCCAATATCCGGACGCTATCGCCCGCGGCCAACAACCGCTCGCATAAATGCGAGCCGATAAAGCCGGCCCCACCGGTAATCAGAACCTTCATGCTCTCCTCGCTTTCGTATCGGTGACGTTTTTAGTCGATTTGCGTATAGTGCTCGCGGGAGTGCCTACGCATTCGCGACTATAACTATACTAAGCAAAATAGCCTCGTCTTATGCCCTTGAGGCCGCCAAATGTCCAGTCCTCCTTTAGGCTTATTGTGAAGATGCGGCCCCAGCATTAGCGTTTGCGCCCAGTTGCTGCAACGCGCTCAACCATAGGGTGTCGTCGCTAACGAATCCATTATCGGGAACCTGTCATGAATCAAACTGTTGCAGTCGTCGGCCTGGGATATGTCGGTCTGCCGTTGGCCGTCGAGTTCGGAAAGAAATTCAAGACCATCGGCTTCGATTTAAGCGTCGAGAAGATCGAGGCTTATAAATGTCATAACGATCCCACCGGTGAAGTCTCGCGCGAGGACCTGCGCGCGGCGCAACACCTCACCGTCACCACCGATCCGAGCGCACTTAAGGCGGCCGATATCATCGTCGTCGCGGTGCCAACACCGGTCGACGAGGCGCATCAACCGGATTTTTCACCGCTAGTGGGTGCCAGCCGCTCGGTCGGTCAGCATATGAAGCGTGGCGCCATCGTGGTCTATGAATCGACCGTCTATCCC
>CAZCAK010000325.1:0-2537 GCA_964496605.1 uncultured Acidiferrobacteraceae bacterium
CCAAAAAGGTGCAGTGCATTAAGGTGCTCGGCGGCTCCAAGCGGCGTTACGCCGGTATCGGCGACATCATCAAGATCAGCATCAAGGAAGCGGTACCGCGCGGTCGCGTCAAAAAGGGCGACGTCTACGACGCCGTCATCGTGCGCACGCGTAAGGGCATTCGTCGTTCCGATGGCTCGGTGATCCGCTTCGATACCAATGCCGCGGTGTTATTGAATCCGCAGCATCAACCGATCGGCACACGTATCTTCGGACCGGTGACGCGCGAACTGCGCACCGAGAAGTTTATGAAGATCATTTCTTTGGCGCCGGAAGTACTTTAAGGCAGGGCGTTATGAACAAGATTAAAAAAGGCGACGAAGTCATCGTTCGCACCGGTAAAGACAAAGGCAAGCGCGGCACGGTGTTGCGTATGCTCGATAACGACCGCGTATTGGTCGAGAACGTGAATAAGGTGAAGCGCCACACGCGCCCGAACCCGCAAAAGAATGTGACCGGCGGCATCGTCGAGAAAGAGGCGCCGATTCATATTTCGAATATCGCGCTGTATAACGCCGGCGCCGGTAAGGGTGAGCGCGTCGGTATCAAAACCTTAGAAGACGGCCGCAAGGTGCGGTTCTTTCGCCGTAGCGGCGAAGTAGCGGATGTATAACCATGGCTAGACTGCAAGAGTTCTATAAGAAAGAGGTCGTACCCCAGTTGATGAAGAAATTCGGGTACGCGAATGTCATGCAAGTGCCGCGCATTACCAAGGTGACGCTGAATATGGGTGTCGGCGAGGCGCTGGCGGACAAGAAGATCATGGACAATGCCGTGGCGGATATGGAAAAGATCGCCGGGCAAAAGCCGCTCGTGACCAAGGCGCGCAAGTCGGTTGCCGCGTTCAAGGTGCGCGAGAATTGGCCGATCGGCTGTAAGGTGACGCTGCGCCGCGCGCGCATGTACGAATTTTTGGATCGCCTCATTTCGGTGGCGATCCCGCGTATCCGCGACTTCCGCGGCTTGCCGTCGCGTTCGTTCGACGGTCAAGGCAATTACTCGATGGGCATCAAAGAGCAGATTATTTTTCCGGAAATCGATTACGACAAGATCGATGCCCTGCGCGGTATGGATATCACCATTACCACTACCGCAAAAACCGATGAAGAAGCGCGTGCCTTGTTGACCGCGTTTAACTTTCCGTTAAGAGGTTAATTCGATGGCGAAGAAATCGATGGTATTGCGCGATGTGCATCGCAAGGCTTTGGTAAAGAAACACGCGGCCAAGCGCGCCGAGCTCAAGGCCAAGATCGTCGACCTGAAGTTGTCCGACGAAGAGCGCCAACAGGCGCAAATCGCGTTTCAAAAATTGCCGCGCGATTCCAGCCGGTCGCGCGTGCGTAATCGCTGCGGCGTTACCGGCCGTGCGCGCGGTTACTACCGCAAGTTCGGTATCGGCCGCAATAAGCTGCGTGAAATGATGATGCGCGGCGAAGTGCCCGGTGTCGTCAAGGCCAGCTGGTAAGAGTTTAAGAGAGCAAAACTATGAGCATGACCGATCCCATCGCCGATATGCTGACGCGCATCCGCAACGCCCAACGCGCGGAAAAGGTGAGCGTGCAAATGCCGGCGTCCACCGTGAAAAGCGCCATTGCGCAGGTATTAAAGGACGAGGGTTACATCAGCAACTTCGCGGTGCGCAAAGACGGCGCCAAGTCGGTGCTCGATATCGAATTGAAATACTATGCCGGCGCGCCGGTAATCGCGGATATCAAGCGCATCAGCGCCCCGGGTAAACGCGAATACAAGGCGACAGACAAGCTACCGACGATTGCTGGTGGACTCGGCATCGCGATTGTTTCCACATCTAAGGGCATCATGACCGATCGCGCCGCGCGTAAGGCCGGCGTCGGCGGTGAAGTCCTGTGTATCGTTTCGTAAGCGAAGGCGAAGACTATGTCTAGGGTTGCCAAAAATCCGGTCACGATTCCCGCCGGCGTCGAATTCAAACTCGACGGCAAGAAGCTGAGCCTCAAGGGCCCAAAGGGCCGCTTGGAGTATGCCCTGCATGCGCTGGTCAGTGTCGCGCAAGAAGGGAATGTCTTGAAGGTGAAGCCCAATAACGAGACGTCGTTCGCCAATGCGCTTTCCGGAACGACGCGCGCGCTGGTCAATAATATGGTCAACGGCGTCGCCAAGGGCTTCGAGAAAAAACTCAGCATCATCGGCGTCGGTTATCGCGCCGCAGTGCAGGGTAAGAAGTTAAATTTGTCGTTAGGATTTTCACATCCGGTGGCATATCCGGTGCCGGAAGGCATCACCATCGAATGCCCGGATCAAACAACGATTATTGTACGTGGCCCCGATAAGCAATTGGTCGGGCAAGTGGCGGCGGAGATTCGCGCCTATCGTCCACCTGAGCCTTATAAGGGCAAGGGCGTGCGCTATGTCGACGAACACGTCGTCAAGAAAGAAGCCAAGAAGAAGTAAGCGACTATGAGCAATAAGAAACTCGCGCGCCAACGGCGTGCATACAAGGTCCGTAACCGCCTCGCCAC
>CAZCAK010000326.1:0-2525 GCA_964496605.1 uncultured Acidiferrobacteraceae bacterium
GCGGCGACAACGCGAAAGTCGCGGAACGCGTGCGACAACTGCAGATCCCGTGGCAGCCACGCGCCAATGCCACGGTATTTTGGGATTTGTTGGGTAAGAACGGTCACCCGATTCGTGCCACCATTTCCGACATGGGTCCGCTCTTGCTCGCCAATCTGCTGGAGCTCAACGATGTGCAAGGCGGTGTCTTAAACGCGTGTTTTAAAATCGCCGACGACCAGGGCTTGTTGCTGCTGGACCTCAAAGACCTAAAGGCACTGCTCGGTTTTGCCGCCGACAATGCCAAGGCGCTGCAAAAAGATTACGGCAATTTATCGGCCACTAGCATCGCCGCGATTCAGCGCAATCTCCTGACACTGGAACAACAAGGCGCGGACCACTTTTTCGGCGAACCGGCATTAAAGCTCGCCGACATTATGCAGGTCGACTTTTCCGGCAATGGCGTGATTAGCGTGCTCGACGCGGCGTCGCTCATGGCAACACCGCGGTTATATTCCACGTTCTTGTTATGGCTATTGTCGGAGTTATTCGAAGAGCTGCCGGAAGTCGGTGACGTCGAAAAGCCGAAGTTGGCGTTTTTTTTCGACGAGGCGCATTTGCTGTTCAATAACGCACCGAAGGCGCTGCTAGAAAAGATCGAACAAGTCGTGCGCCTGATCCGATCCAAGGGCGTCGGAATTTATTTTGTGACGCAAAGCCCGCTCGATATACCCGAGTCGGTACTGGGCCAACTCGGACTGCGTATTCAGCATGCACTGCGCGCGTTCACGCCGAAGGACCAAAAGGCGGTAAAGGTTGCGGCGCAAACCTTCCGACCGAATCCGAAACTCAATACTGAGCAGGCGATCACAGAGCTCGCGGTCGGGGAGGCGCTAGTGTCGGTGCTGGATGAGTCAGGCAGCCCGACGCCGGTGCAGCGCGTTTTCATGGTGCCGCCGCAGTCGCGTCTCGGTGCCTTGAACGCCGCTGAGCGCCAAGAGCGCGTCGCGCGTTCGCCACTCGCTGGGAAATACGATACCGCGGTCGACCGAGAATCGGCGTATGAACTATTAAAGGGACGCGCCCATGACCGCACCGATACAGCAAGCACAATGCCAGGCGCCGGTACCAAGACGGCGCGCGTCGCCGAAGATCTATTTAGCACGATGGCGAAGAGTGCGGTGCGCGCGGTCGGGAGCCGCCTCGGCCGCGAGATCGTGCGTGGCGTTTTGGGCTCGATTCTTGGAAACGACAGCCGTCGCCGGCGCTAGTTGTAATCGCGGCGCGGCGCACCCATTTAGTGGAGGCAAACTCCACATGAGGCTCGTATGAATCAAAGTAGACGGTGGTCGTGGTTGGCGCTGTGGCTTGTTGGCGCAACGCTATTGAGCGGTTGCGGCATTAACAATATTCCGACCTACGACGAAGAGGTTAAAGCCGCCTGGGGTCAGGTGCAGAATCAATACAAGCGGCGCGCGGACCTGGTACCGAATCTCGTGGAGACCGTGCGCGGCTACGCCAAGCAGGAGCAGGACACTTTGAAGGCGGTGGTCGAGGCACGCAGCAAGGTGGCGCAAATGAATATCACGCCGGCGATGCTGAACAATCCCCAGGCACTGAAGCAATTCCAACAAAACCAAAACGAATTGACCGGTGCCCTGTCGCGCCTGATGGTGGTGGTAGAGCGCTACCCGGACCTGAAATCGAATCAGAATTTTCTCAGCCTGCAATCGCAGCTCGAGGGCACCGAAAACCGCATCGCCGTCGCGCGACGCGATTACATCGAGGCGGTGAAGAAATACAACACCGAACTGCGGACCATTCCGGGTCGCTGGATCGCGTCGATGTTTTACCCCGACGCACAGGTGAAGGCGAACTTCGATCAACCAGAGTCGGTGCAAACGCCGCCGGCAGTCAAATTCTAGAGTGCGCAAGATCGGTGTCGCACTGATCGCCCTACTGCTCGCGGTGCCGCTGGCACCGGACGCCGTCGCGGCACCGCTGCGCTTTCCTACGCTCACCGGTCGCGTCGTCGACGCCGCCGGCATACTGCCGCCGGAAACGCGGGCGCGTCTCGACGGCGCGCTGGCGCAGCACGAGACCGAGGCTCACCAACAAGTCGTCGTCGCCACGGTTCCCTCTTTGCAAGGTCGTGCGATCGAGGAATACGGTGTCGCACTGGGGCGCGCCTGGGGGATCGGCCAACGCCAGGAAAACACCGGTGCAATTTTGTTGATTGCGCCAAAGGAGCGCGCAGTACGTATTGAAGTGGGCTATGGGCTCGAAGGCGTACTGACCGACGCGGTCAGCTCACAAATTATCAATGAAATTATTGTTCCGGCATTTCGCCAGGGCGACCTCCCCGGCGGTGTCGAACGTGGGACGCAGGCGATTCTGGCAACACTGGCGCATCCGGGAACGCCGGTAACGGAGTCACGACGCAAGGATTCCGCACCGAGCATATTTCCCCTATTTTTACTGCTGATTATCGTGTGGGTATTGGTATCCGGACTCGCGCGCCGGCGCCACGGATTTTTTGGCGGTGG
>CAZCAK010000327.1:0-2498 GCA_964496605.1 uncultured Acidiferrobacteraceae bacterium
ACGAGAACGGCGCACGCATGGCGATCGACGATCTCAATGCGCGCGGCGTTACCATCGGCGGTAAAAAGGTAACACTGCAGCTAGTGTCGGAAGACGACCAAAGCGATCCCAAGACCGCCACCATCGTGGCGCAAAAATTGGTCGACGAACAAGTGAAGGGTGTCATTGGCCATCTGAATTCCGGCACTAGTATCCCCGCCTCGAAAATTTATAGCGACGCCGGCGTCGTGCAGATTTCGCCATCGGCGACCGCGGTGGCTTACACCAATCAGGGATTCAAAACCGCGTTTCGCGTCATGGCCAACGATAAGCAGCAGGGCAGCGTTGTCGGCGAGTACGCGGTCAAGAAAATGGGTGCGAACAAAATTGCCATCATCGACGATCGTACCGCTTATGGCCAAGGCTTGGCCGATGAGGTCGAGCGCGCGGTGAAGGCCGCCGGCGGCACGGTAGTGGCGCGCGAATTCACCACCGATCGTTCAACTGATTTTCTGGCGATCTTGACCTCGATCAAGGGCAAGGCACCGGACCTGATTTTTTACGGCGGTATGGATTCGCAGGCCGGGCCGATGGTGAAGCAAATTCGCTCGCTCGGTATGAAGACCTTATTTTTGGGCGCGGACGGTGCGCAGACGCAGGAATTTTTAAAACTCGCGGGTAACGATGCCGAGGGGGTTACGGCCTCGGCGCCCGGTTTGCCGCTGACCGGAATGCCGGGTGGTAAGGCCTTTAACGAAAAATTCAATGCAAAATACGGCAAGGTACAAAACTACGCGCCTTATGCTTACGATGCGGTGATGGTGCTGGTGGCGGCGATGGAAAAGGCGAACAGCGCCGAACCGAGTGTGTATATGCCGGTGTTGCGCACGATCCACTACGACGGCGTGACTGGACCAATCGATTTCGACGAGCGCGGCGATATCAAAACCGGCGCAGTGAGTCTGTTTCGCGTTAAGAACGGTGCCTGGACCGCCTTGGAAACGGTGAAGACCGCGGTCCCGCATTAACAGCGACAAACGAGCCGCCGTCAGGCGGCTTTTTTTTGGGTATTAACCGCGGGGTGCGATGGATATTCTGCTGCAACAATTGGTGAACGGCGTGGTGCTCGGCAGCATTTATGCCTTGGTCGCGCTGGGCTACACCATGGTATACGGCATCCTGGAATTGATTAATTTTGCGCACGGCGAAATTGTCATGATCGGCGCGATGATTTGTCTCGCGGTGATCGAGGCGCTGCTCGGCAGCAGCGGTCTGCCGCCGCTATTAGTATTAGCTATCGGGATACTGGCGGCGATGATGGTCTGCGGCGCGCTGGGGTTTACCATCGAGCGCATCGCGTATCGACCCTTGCGGCGCGCGCCGCGCCTGGCGCCGCTCATCACCGCGATCGGCGTATCGATTATTCTGCAAAACGTCGCGATGTTGATTTGGGGCAAGCAATATCTATCGTTTCCGATGCTATTTATAAACCGGCAATTCACCGTCGCCGGCGCCACCATCAGTACGGTGCAAATCGCGATCGTTTCATTATCCCTGCTATTGATGATCGGGTTGCTATTGTTGATTCATCGTACGCGGCTGGGGCGCGCCATGCGCGCGACTGCACAAAGCGTCGATATCGCGGGGCTCATGGGCATCGACGCCAACCGTATCATTTCGGCGACGTTTGTTATCGGTGCCATGTTGGGCGCGGTCGCGGGCGTGATGGTGGCGCTATATTATGGACTCGCGCATTACTACATGGGCTTCACGCTCGGGCTTAAGGCCTTTACCGCGGCGGTGTTGGGTGGCATCGGCAATATCGGCGGCGCGATGCTCGGCGGATTACTGCTCGGTATCATCGAGAGTGTCGGTGCCGGCTATCTCGGTACGCTCAGCGGCGGTTTTCTCGGCAGCCATTACCAAGATGTGCTCGCGTTTTTTGTTTTAATTTTGGTGCTGACGCTGCGACCCTCCGGTCTGCTCGGTGAACGCGTCGCGGAACGTCCCTGATGTTAAAGATCGTCGGCCGTGGCTTGGCTTATTGGCGTGCGCGGCGACGCGATCCGCGGGTCGCGTGGGGCGCGTTCGTATTGCTTGCGGTTTTATTAGTCGCGTTACCGTTTATTGCCGGAAATCTGCTCGGGCGCAGCTGGATTCGCGTACTCGATTTCGCCTTGCTCTACGGCATGCTGGCAATCGGATTAAATATTGTTGTCGGTTATGCCGGGCTACTCGATTTAGGTTACATCGCGTTCTATGCCGTCGGCGCTTATCTCTACGCGCTATTGTCGTCGCCGCATTTCGGTTTGCATTGGCCGATATGGGTAGTGTTACCGCTCGGCGCGCTAGTGTCCGGCGGTTTCGGTGTCTTGCTTGGCACGCCGACGCTCAAATTGCGCGGCGATTATCTCGCGATCGTTACCCTCGGTTTCGGCGAGATCGTGCGCATTTTTCTGAATAACCTCAATGCACCGGTCAATATCACGAACGGACCGCAAGGCATCAGCCTAATCGAT
>CAZCAK010000328.1:0-2497 GCA_964496605.1 uncultured Acidiferrobacteraceae bacterium
CGAGGCGAATCTATGGGACGTACCGGAATTAGGCGATCTCAATAAGCTGCGCAAGCTGTTCGATGCCTTCAGTACCAAGCGCGATTTATTACATCTGCTCGATCAAAGTGTGCGCGCGAATGGCGTGCAGATTTTCATCGGCGCCGAATCGGGGTATTTGGCGTTTGAGGAGTTGAGCCTCGTCACTGCGCCGTATCAGGCGGATAGTCACACCGTGGGGACACTCGCCGTCATCGGCCCCACGCGTATGCCGTACGAGCGGGTGATCTCGATTGTCGACGTCACGGCGCGTTTATTAAGTACCGCGCTTAGCCAGGAGCGGGGCCAGGAACGGGCTGAACCTGCGGCTTGAAAGCCGCGCACTAAATCCCCATTAGCCCGAACGCGGCCAGCGAGTCGCGGTCTTTTATTTTAAATATTTTGAGGAATTGACATGCCTGATCGCGCAGACGACCGACGCATCGAGCCCGTTTTGGGCGACACCAAAGGCGACGCCGCGCCGCAGCCTGCATCAGCCCCGAGCGGCGATCCGACCGTTGCGGCGCTGGAAGAGCAGCTGAAACAGGCCCAAGCAGCCCTGGCCGAGGCACAGGATAAGTTTTTGCGCGCCAAGGCCGAGACCGAAAACGTCCGCCGCCGCGCGGATAACGATATTGCCCAGGCGCGTAAATTCGCGCTGGAGCCGTTTGCGCAGGAGTTATTACCGGTGCGCGATAGTCTCGATTTGGCCAAGGGCTTCGATTTGAGCAAGGGCGCCGAAGTGGCGCAAAAAGTTGCCGAGGGGCTGGGGCTGACTCTGAAGCTGCTGGATAGCGTCTTTCAAAAGTTTTCGATTGTGGTGGTGGATCCGGAAGGGCAGAAATTCGATCCGGAGAAACATCAGGCCGTCACCATGATGGAAAGCGATACGGTACCGCCGAATCACGTCGTCAAAGTGGTGCAGAAGGGTTATCTCATCAATAACCGCCTATTGCGGCCGGCCATGGTCGTGGTTGCAAAGGCAAAGGAAGCGCCGACATCTGAGGGTCGCGCTTGATAAATCCGGGCTACGGCCCCATACCGCAGGCATAGCGAGTTAAGAACAATCCCGGTAGGGATTATTTTCGAGGGTAAGAATATGGCAAAGATTATCGGTATCGACTTGGGCACGACCAACTCTTGCGTAGCGGTCATGGAAGGCGGCAAGCCGCGCGTAATCGAGAATAGCGAAGGCGACCGCGTGACCCCTTCGGTGGTCGCGTTCACCAATGAAGGTGAGGTCGTCGTCGGACAGTCGGCGAAGCGCCAGGCGGTGACGAATCCGAACAATACCCTCTACGCCGTGAAGCGTCTCATCGGCCGCAAGTTCGAAGACGAGGTGGTGCAACGCGACATCAAGATGGTGCCGTACAAAATCGTCAAAGCGAAAAACGGCGATGCCTGGGTTGAAGTCAACGGCAAGCAAATGGCGTCGCCGGAAATTTCCGCGCGCGTGCTGCAAAAAATGAAGAAGACCGCCGAAGACTATCTCGGCGAGGAAGTCACCGAGGCGGTGATCACGGTCCCGGCCTATTTCAACGATCAACAACGCCAGGCGACCAAAGATGCGGGCAAGATTGCCGGTTTGGATGTAAAGCGCATCATTAATGAGCCGACCGCGGCGGCCTTGGCCTTCGGTCTCGATAAGAAAGAAGGCGACCGCAAGATCGCAGTGTATGACTTGGGCGGCGGCACCTTCGATATCTCTGTCATCGAAATCGCCGAAGTCGACGGCGAACATCAATTCGAAGTGTTATCGACCAACGGCGATACGTTCCTTGGCGGCGAAGACTTCGATAAGCGCGTGATCGATTATCTGGTCGATGAGTTCAAAAAAGATAGCGGCATCGATTTGCATAAAGATCCGTTGGCCTTGCAACGCCTGAAGGACGCAGCCGAAAAAGCCAAGATCGAATTGTCTTCGAGTCAGCAGACCGACGTGAATCTGCCGTATATCACGGCGGATGCCTCCGGCCCGAAACATTTGAACGTCAAGATTACGCGCGCCAAGCTCGAGAGCCTGGTCGAAGATTTAATCCGTCGCACGATCGATCCATGCAAGACCGCGATCAAAGACGCCGGCATCAGTGCCAGCGATATCGAAGATGTGATTTTGGTCGGCGGTCAGACGCGCATGCCGAAGGTACAACAGGCGGTACGCGATTTCTTCGGCAAAGAGCCGCGCAAAGACGTAAACCCAGACGAGGCGGTGGCGGTTGGCGCCGCGGTGCAAGGCGGCGTGCTCGCGGGTGAGGTCAAAGACGTACTACTGCTCGACGTCACGCCCCTGTCCTTGGGTATCGAAACCATGGGCGGCGTGATGACCAAACTGATTCAAAAGAACACGACCATCCCGACGCGTGCGTCGCAAGTATTCTCGACTGCGGAGGATAACCAGACCGCGGTGACGGTGCATGTGTTGCAGGGCGAGCGCGAAATGGCCGCGGGCAATAAGTCGCTCGGGCGCTTCGATCTCGTC
>CAZCAK010000329.1:0-2490 GCA_964496605.1 uncultured Acidiferrobacteraceae bacterium
GAATATTGACGCCGCGCAAGGCCGGCGTGTCGATGCGGCGGCGATGGTCTTGCGGCCGAATATCACCTACCAAGTGCGTCGCGCCATTGGTACCGCCGTTGGCGTGACAATCGAAGCACGCAACACCCTCACTGGGCTTCATGGTGCGCCGGTCTTCGGTGGCATTGAACTGCTGCTCCGGAAAGCGCGTGAGCAACAGGCGCAGGCCTTCAAGATCTTTCGGATTCAAGATGCCATTAAACAACTCGTAAAAGTTATTTAGTGTGACGAGTTTGCCCTGGGAAACATCGCCGAGCTCCGGGCGTGTCGTGAGATACATCGCCGGTGGGAATTCCGGCAGGAAGTGTTCCGGAATATCGAAGTCGACGTCGAACCGTTCCAAGCGACGCCCGTCGCCTTGGCGTTCGACTTCGTCGATCATCATTTTCGGAAACACCATGCCGCCTTCCTCATGATCCGGATGCGACAGCGGTAAATACGGGAAGACGTTCTTTTCTTTAATTTCCGCCGGCGTCATCTGCGCCAGCTTGTCCCAAGTTAAACCGTTTTTGAGTTTTGCGGTTGGCCCCATCTGCACCGGTTTACCGCGCGACATGGTCACGGCGTTATTGGGTCGATTGGATAAGTCGTAGCGTTCCTTAAGGAGATTTTCGTGGCGGCGACTGCGCACCGCCTTTTCGTCTTTGCGTCGTTTGACGATGTCTTTGAACGAGTCGTCGATCTTGACCGGCATATAGCTCGACTCGCGCTTTTCATTCTTGGCTTTGCTGTCTGGCGCCGACGTAGCGTTATCGTTGTCTTGTGCCAGCGCGGGACCGCTCAGCAGTCCCAGTATTGCGCATATGACAATGGGGGCGATGGGGATAGGCCGCATATCACTCACTCCTTGTGTGTGGGATCCAAAAACTAGACGGATTCTAAATTAGAACCAGTCTATGTCAATCCGGGTGTTCGTTCCTGGCGTCCGTTTCGAATCTGGTCGACTGCGGAATCCTCAACAATACAAAACGTTAAGCGATGTGCTTGCCGAATACCGCAATGACAATGGTGCTAAGACCGAGCAGCAAATTCCATCCAATGAGTTGGCGGATCTGTCCGAGACGGCGCGCGCCTTCGGTAAAGTCATTGCCCATCAGTGCCTCTTTCAGCCGCCGGTAAGGCGCGAAGAAGACGTGCAGATAGATCATGATCATGACAATACCGATGCCTTGCATGAGGTGGATGTATAGACCGATGTGTTTGAACCCGCCGAACACGGCGAAGATCATCCAATAGCCGGTGAGAGGCAATATCAATACCGCGACCCACACCCACGGGAAAAAGCGCGCGAAGGTTCGCGACCATAACGGCAAACGCTGCGGTGGCTCCATCGTCGCTGCCGCCGGACGCAACGCCATATAGGCGAAGAACATGCCGCCGACCCAAACCACCACTGCCAATACGTGTAGCGTCACCGCGAATGCCATAGCGTTTCTCTCAGACAAAACCGGGCGCTAGTGTAGCGAGCGCGCCGGTACTTGTCAGCGCGTCAATGCCGCCGCGGCGGCGCGATCGAGATACCAATCGATTGCCCGGTCATTGAGTAGTTGCGTCGCTGGCAGCGTTGCATCGCGCTTGTCGATGACACGATGCAGGATCGCAGCCTTATCGTGGCCGAGCACCAAAACCGCGACCTTGCGCGCGGCGCGAAATAGCGACAGTGCCAGCGTCACGCGCCAGGCTTGGAGATGAGTCGCGAATACCGGCAGTGCGGTGCATGCCTGCACGTTTAAGGCATCGCTACCAGGAAATAATGAGGCGATATGGCCGTCGTTGCCGACGCCCAATAACACGAAGTCGAATACCGGACAGCCGTCGCGTTCCGGGCTTAGTTCCTGCAATACACGGGTGTAGCGTTCCGCCGCGGCCTGCGGTTCGAGTTCACCTTCCATGCGGTGAACTTGCAGTGTCGGGATGGCAACGTGTGCGATGAGCGTATCCTGCGCCATGCGGAAGTTGCTCGCGGCGTCCTGCGGCGGTACGCAACGCTCATCGCTGAAATAAATATGCACCGCATGCCAATCGAGTTGCGCGCTGTAGGTACTGGTCGCGAGCAGACGGTAGAGCGGCGCCGGTGTATTGCCGCCGGATAATACGAGATTGAATCGACCGTGCGCGGTACACGCCCGATTGCCTTCGGTCACAATATCGTTCGCGAGCGCGGCGATGGTTTTTGCGGCGCTATCGAACGCGTGGATCGCGCTCACGCGCGTGGCCGACGACGTCGTTCCAAGCTGCTCCAACGGTGTCCCTCCCGACGCATCCATTCGTCTGCCACTTTCGGTCCCTCGCTGCCGGCGGCGTAATTGGGAAAATCCGGCGGCGGTTGTCGTTCCCATGCCTCGAGAATCGGCGTCACAAAGCGCCAGGCTTCTTCCACCGTATCTTTGCGAGCAAAGAGACCGGCGTAACCGCGTAGGGCATCAAGCAATAGCCGTTCGTACGGGCCGG
>CAZCAK010000330.1:0-2478 GCA_964496605.1 uncultured Acidiferrobacteraceae bacterium
CCTACACCGCGGCGTTACTGGTGTATTCAAGAAAAGAAACCCCGGAAAAATGGTTATTGGTTATGCATCAACTGGGGGCCGCGTTGCATGCCTACGGGCTCCTGCTCAAGGGTAACCGTACTTTGCACAAGTCTGTGGTTGCCTACAAAAATGCGCTGGCCGTGCTGGATGCGGACAATTATGCACTCGAGTTAACCGCTACACATAGTAACCGTGGCGCCGTTTTGCACCACCTCGGCGAGTCGGAAGAAAACCCGGAGCGCCTCAAAGAGGCGATTCACTCCTATGAAAAGGCCCTAACCGTCAGCATGGAACAGCAACTCCCTTTTCACCTGGCGGTTATCATTCGCGTGAACAAGGCGACGGCCCAAAACGTCCTGGCGGAGCTGACAAAGGATCGTGCACTTGCTCAAGAAGTTGCCGATGAATTTGAATTAATCCTGGAGTGCTTCCCGCATGCCTTGCAGCCACTTTGTGTAAAGCACTGTGAGGCGCAGATGAGTCAGGCACGTAAGCTGGCCGGAACATCGGCCGCCGCATAGCAATTTGATAAAAGGTTTGAAGTTTCGTGTCAGAAACAAAGCCAGAAAAAAAGCGCGACCCGAACAACCCGTGCCTGTTTTGCAAAGATCCGCGCGGCGTGTCACGAGTGCGAGAGCTCGCCTACAGCGCCCGTGACACCTATGCGGTTAGTCCAGGCCATACCCTGGTCATTCCGAAACGGCATGTCGCAAGCTTTTTCGATCTGACACCGGACGAGGTGGCGGCTTGTATGGACCTTATTCAGGAGGAGAAAAAACGTATCGATGAGGAATTTAACCCGGACGGTTACAACATCGGGGTGAACGTAGGACCGGCCGCCGGCCAAAGTATTTTTCATGTCCATATACATATCATTCCCCGCTACAAAGGGGATGTCGAAAATCCGCAAGGTGGTGTGCGGCATGTGATTGCCAGGAATGCACATTACACGCGATAGAGAGTATAATTTCGTTAGTTTTGTTTTAACCGTTGAGGAGCATTGATCCATGAGCGACAACAAAGCAGTATTTACCAGACCTAAGGTCCCCGCCGGCAAAACCGATTATGTAACGACGACCCAGAAAGAAATCACCCCGGGCAAGTTTTTTGTCGGTTATGAAACCACCTGGAAATCTTTCCAGAAAGAAGTCCCGTACAAAACACCTAAGAGACCCTGACACACCACCGCGCGGTACGTCGCGCGGGTTTGGAAGAAAGCACGCTCTGCACAGAGCGTGCTTTTTTATTTATAGGGTGGAGTGGATGCCGCAAGGGCACAGGTATGTGCGAAGCGGCGCATCGCCAGAAATGGAATGTATGCGCACGAGCGCGATGACGAAGCCCTTGTTCTTTCGTCCTGTTATACAAATACCGCCAAGCGAGATGGATTTGAAAGTTGCGATGTAATGCCTAAATTCGCTGGGAAAGCTGGTAATCAATATTTATAAAAGCGCCGAGGTCGGCCAGAAAGCGGATGGTTCTGAGTCCGAAGGCGACATCCGGCGACGATTCGGTTTTATCGATAGAAAGCTCCAGAATCAGGTTGATGCGCGGCGATAGGTTATGGCTTTTACAGATTTCCAGGATCTTATCCTTCTTTGGCTCGATTTTTTTGATCAGTTCGTCCGTCAGCTTGTACACGTCGATATCACCGGTAACGGTTTCGGACGAAAACTCCCAAGAACTCAGCACCGGCTTGCTTAAGTCGCTGCGGGCGCCCGAAGCATCGACCGAAGTTGGTTGGATGCCAAGATGACGTGTGACCTGATCGGGATCGAAATGATAACCCGCCAGAGTGAAATGAATCCGCGCTTTATTGCTTGCCAAAGTGATATCCCCACGTTGTCTGAGTGCCGGCGGTTACCGCGCCAGGCCATGCAGTATTAAATAATTT
Source organism: uncultured Acidiferrobacteraceae bacterium (assembly GCA_964496605.1). Taxonomy (GTDB): domain Bacteria; phylum Pseudomonadota; class Gammaproteobacteria; order Acidiferrobacterales; family CAZCAK01; genus CAZCAK01. The sequence continues at coordinate 1,916 of CAZCAK010000330.1, forward strand.
TTCTGCGCTTGTCCAATCGGCATCTCGTTTCGTTAAACAATTTTGCCAGCATGGATTGGTTGGATTAAAGGGGCTGGGCGCCTTTATCTTCTCTCTTCCGCTGCGGTCTGACCATGGTGCACCGCACTGCGCGACCCGAAAAGAAGTCCAACCGACTTTATGATCCTGTGTGTGCTAGCGCACTGATGCGGTATGGGCAAAAGCGCATGCTGCACGCACGAGGCTTTCTCTTCCAGAGGCCTTCTTTTCCACAGGACAACAACACACATGAATAACAGAATTGAAAATTACTCTCGGAACCTAATATGTTCCGCTGCGCTCGTACTCAGCACCGTTATTGCAGGTTGCGGCGGTAGCGACGGGCGCGATCCGGTCTTGGGCATAGGTTCAGCTGGATTGTCGAGTGTTATCGTGCCCGGCGGCAGCTGCGCTACGGCTGATGCGACGATACCGACAGTCACGGCATCCGATCCGACTAACGACAATCAAGCGGTAACGACCAGCACCAATGGCGTCGCCGGCGGCGGTAAATTAATCACCGCCACTTTCAGTCTCGCGATGGA
>CAZCAK010000331.1:0-2476 GCA_964496605.1 uncultured Acidiferrobacteraceae bacterium
ACCCAACGCTCGCGAAGAGCTGAAGACGCTGCTGTACACGATAAGTACCAGACGCGCCCGCTACCTCGAACGCCAACGGTGCTGGGATGGCACCACCCACATTATTTTCGAACCGCTCGACTTCATCTTCATCGGTCGCCTCGCGGCCTTGCGCATGCACTGTTGATTCAGCCGGACGGCAAGGCGATCGCGGCAGGCGTATCGCGGACCAGCTCCGCTCTGGCGCGCTACCTGCCATAACTATGGCGTATGCGGGTTGGTGTACCGTGCAGAGAAAACCGACACCATCAGGATAAAACGTTACCCGACTTCCGTGCGGACTCCATCGTTCTCGCGCATAGTGGTTTCCCCCTCAATCCACCAGCACCTTACCGCGTGCTACGTAACGCCGGCTGTGTTGGATGTCCAAGTCCGAAGTTCCACCATAACGGCTCCACTGAAGGGCCGGCGCCCGCCCCAGGCATAAGTGCTAATTTTTCGTCTTTGCCGTTGAGGCCTATATGAACGAGTACTTTCGCGCCATCGCACAGTGGACCGCACATGCGGTCGGTACGCCCTGGAGCTTCATGGCCGCCTGTGTATTTGTTGTGGCCTGGATCGCAACCGGTCCTATTTATGGCTATTCCGATACGTGGCAGCTGGTGATGAACACGGCGACCTCGGTCCTGACCTTCCTGATCGTGTTCTTGATTCAGAACTCGCAAAATCGCGATACCAGGGTATTGCAGCTCAAGCTCGATGAACTTATTCGCAGCGTCAATAATGCGCGCAATAATTTCATCGACTTGGAACAATTGTCCGATCGCCAATTGGAGCAATTGCAGCAGGAATTTCAGCGCTTGCGCCGCGGCGTCCTCGCCGGTCGTGCCGGTGATAACGGCGTCGAGGAGTCGGAACGCTAGCGTGCTACCTTACATCGCTTAAGTTTTGCGAACGCGCGGCGCTGCGTTAAAATCGCGGCACCCTAACGCCGCTTTATTCCCGAGACTGCTGATGGAACGCTACCCCGCCGACGCTACTACTGCCATCGCGCGCACCTATGCGCGTCTGGACGAACGCATTCCTCTGGCACGCCGGCGCGTCGGTCGACCGCTGACGCTGACCGAGAAGATTCTATTTGCGCATTGGCACGGTAACGATGAGCGTCTACCCGAGCGCGGCGCAAGCTCGGTGTATCTCGAGCCGGACCGGGTCGCGATGCAAGATGCGACCGCGCAAATGGCGATTCTGCAGTTCATCTCTGCCGGCCGTAATACCACTGCGGTACCGACCACGATTCATTGCGACCATTTGATCCGCGCGAAGGTCGGCGCGCGCCCTGATCTTGTCATCGCCGAAGACCATAACCGCGAGGTGTACGAGTTTCTGGCATCGGCGGCGGCGAAGTACGGCATGGGATTTTGGAAGCCGGGTAGCGGCATCATTCATCAAGTGATTCTCGAGAATTATGCCTTCCCCGGTGGGCTCATGATCGGCACCGACTCGCATACGCCCAACGCCGGTGGCTTGGGCATGATCGCGGTGGGCGTCGGTGGCGCGGATGCAGTCGACGTCATGGTCGGGTTTCCGTGGGAAGTGCAATGGCCCCGCCTCGTCGGCGTACGCTTAACCGGGCAACTCAGTGGCTGGACCAGCGGCAAGGACGTCATTCTAAAACTCGCTGGTATCCTGACTGCGAATGGCGGCACCGGCAAAATCATCGAATACTTCGGTCCCGGCACGGCATCGTTAAGTTGCACCGCCAAGGCCACTGTCACCAATATGGGTGCGGAGTTGGGCGCAACGACGTCGATATTTCCGTTCGATGCACGTATGGCCACGTATCTACGCGCCACCAACCGCGCCGAGATTGCGCGCTTGGCGGAGCAGCACGCGGCACATCTCACGGCGGATCCCGAAGTATTGCGCGAGCCAGAGAAATACTTCGACGAGATTATCGATATCGATCTCTCGCAACTTGAGCCGCATATCGTCGGTCCGCATACGCCGGATTTGGCGCGGCCGGTGTCGCAGATGCGCCGCGATGTCACGCAACACGAATATCCGCAGCATCTCAAGGCGGCGCTGATCGGTAGCTGCACGAATTCTTCGTATGAAGATATTGGCCGCGCCGCGCATATCGCGCGCCAAGCCAAGGCGCGTGGCCTGAAGGCGCGCGTACCGTTTTTGGTGACACCCGGTTCGGAGCAGGTGCGCGCCACCATCGAACGTGATGGTCTGCTTGCGGATCTTGAGGCGATCGGTGCAACGGTGCTGGCGAATGCCTGCGGTCCGTGTATCGGCCAATGGGAGCGGAGTGATGTCGGCAAGGGCGAGAAGAACTCGATTTTGACATCGTATACCCGCAATTTTCCGCGCCGCAACGACGGCAACGCTGAGACGCTGGCGTTTATCGCGAGCCCGGAAATTGTGACGGCACTAGCGCTGGCCGGCGACCTGCGGTTTAATCCGCTCAAAGATACATTGACGAGCGTGC
>CAZCAK010000332.1:0-2466 GCA_964496605.1 uncultured Acidiferrobacteraceae bacterium
CCGGGCGGGCCCCCGGGCGGGCCCCCGGGCGGGCCCCCGGGCGGGCCCCCGGGCGAAACCTCGGGGCCCAGAGGCCAGACGATCCGGGTCATCGAAGTCCGCCGGACCGCGGTGGACCCGGCGACCGCGTCCCAAGAGGAGCTCGCCCTTGTCATCGAGGCCCTCCTGGAGGTCCCGGCCCTCGCTGCCGCCGGCGGGGCCCTGAGGTCACTCTTCGATCTCGCGCGCGTCCTGCAAGGGCCGCTGGCCCCCTTCTTGCAGGGGTTCGACCGCGTGGCCACTCCGGGCGCTCGGCAGGCGGAGCCCCCCCTCGAATCGGTCCTCGTCCGCGACCTCCTGGCCAGCCCGGGCGCCCTCCCGATCGTGGTGGCGCGGGGCGCGGCCGCGGTGACCGACCGCCCAGCGGAGGGCCACAACATCCGTACCCGCGCCGCGCGGCGCGCGCGGGCGGTCACCCTCGACGGCTACGACGCGGCTCTCGCCGCCGAGGAGCCCGCCGAAGTCGCGGGCTTCGCGGTTGACCCGGAGGCAGCCGGCGCCGCGATCATCGGGGCCCTGGGCAGCGGCTCGTTCCTGGGCCTCGATGTCTACGCCGCGAGCGGGGCATGCCCGGCGGCCGTCCTCGCGGCGGCCGGCCCTGTCCGACCGCCCGAATTCGCAGACCCGGCGACCACCCGCGGCGAAGACATCGGCGCGGGCTCCGACGCGGGCGACGCGGGCGACGGCGCAGGCGCGGGCAACGGCGCAGGCCGCCCCGCGGCCGAGAGCCCGGCCCTCGCGCCGAGGCAAAACCCGGGAGCAGAGCTCGCCCGGCTCCAGAGCCGCGGGTTCGCGGCCGCCCTCCTCTCCGAGCCCCGGCGGGCTCTCCCCGAGGCGCTCCTGCGCCAAGCGAGCGCTGCCGCCGAGTTTTACCTCAGCGGCGCGGCGGCCGTCACCGCGCTGGCCCGCCTCGCAGCGGCCGCGCACGGGGCCCGGGGGGCTCCGGCAGACCTCGCGGCGGCCGTGGCCGCGCCCGCGGCCGTCCTCTCTTCGGCGGGGGCGGGCGGCGCCATCGTGAGCGTGGGCGCGAGCGCGCGCCCCGGCCACGGAGGCCGGAAGCTAAGAGCCGCGCGCGCGCGCCCCCCTTTCATGCCAGAGGGCGCGGGGGCCGCCGCGGCCGCAGAGGGCGCGGCGAGCGCGGCGGGCGCGGCGGGCGCGACCTGGCGCGAGCCGGCGGACGACGAGAGGCTGCGCTACCTCGTGGCCCGGCTCGCCCGGACAGAGCCGGTCGCCGCCGGGGCGGCGGGCGCGTGGGCCTACGACCTGAGCCCCCTCTACGACCTCTACCGCGTCGGCGCCTTCGGGGTCTACTACTACGCCCTCGCCGAGGGCCGCGAGTCGCCGCGGCTCGACGACTTCCTCGAGCTCTCCGCCATCCGCCAGGCGAAGGCCGCCCAGCTCGAGGCGGTCGCGCACCGCGCGGTGCTCGCCTCGAGCCGCGCGCGCCAGTACGTCACGATCATCGAGGACAAGTTCGGGGCGGCCCGCGCCCGGGCCGTCCTCGACGCCCTGCGCACCGCCTCGGGCGCGCGGGCGCGCGGCGCCCCGGGGGGCAGCCTCGCGGAGGCGGGCGACGCCGTCCAGGTCGACGACCCCGACGCGGTCCTCGCGCTCCTCACGCCGCGGGAGCGCGAGGTCGTCACGACCGAACACGAGAACCGCCGCCTCGAGTGGGAGGCCTCCGTGAACAACAAGTGCCCCCACGTCCGCGCCGCGCGCCGCCTCCGCGCGGCCGCGTCGGCGGAGGCCGCCCTGGCGGCCCTCCGCGAGCTCTCCGGGTACTTCGCCGAGCCGCGCGGGCGGGCCGCGGCGGCCGGCGCGGCGGCGCCCGCCGGCTGGCTCGAGTGCCGGAACTGCGGCTTCCGCGCGCTCTGCCCCCACGTCCGCGACCGCGTGCGCCTCGAGGCGCGCCGCGCGGCGTACGAGGAGGTCCGCTCCGGCCTGCTGCGCTACGCCGTGCGCGTGCAGGGCCCCCGCGGCGCGGGCGGGGCCGAGGGCGACGCGCACGCCTACTACTGCCGCATCTGCAGCGAGCGCCTGGCCGAGGCCTCCGAGGAGGGGCGCGCGGCCGAGCTCCTGGGCCGCTACGGCGAGCTCGACGCCGGCCTCCGGACAAAGATCTGGGTCGCGGCCCTCGCCGCGGCGCGCCACGTGCGCTTCCCGGTGCCCACCGACGAGCGGCTGTTCGCCTCCACCGCCGCGGCGGCGCTCTACCCCCTCCTCATGGCCGCGGAGGAGGCAGAAAAGAAGATCCGGCGCATCGTGCCCGTGGAGGCGAAGATCTCCGACCTGGCTTGGGCCCCCGCCACGGGAGAGGTGACACTGGAAGTCGAGCGGCCGGGCCTTGCCATCGGGGCCAAGGGTGCGACCCTGAACCGCATCCGCGCCGAAGTGGGCTGGAACCCGAAGGTCGTGCGGACACCGCCC
>CAZCAK010000333.1:0-2451 GCA_964496605.1 uncultured Acidiferrobacteraceae bacterium
GAAGGCAGGCCCGGGCGATCGAAGGCGAAGCGACTGACGAACTCGGCGGCGATGTGTTGCGCGTCTGCGGCGCTGCCGCCGTTGCCGGCGAGCAGAACCTTTCCACCTTTGCGATAGGTATCAATGCACGCCTCAGTCACGCGCTTGATCTCGTTCATTAGCGCCGCGTCGCTCATGACGCGCAGCTTGGTGTCGACGGAATCTTGGAATTGCCGCCGAATGAATTCGGGAAGGTTTAGCGACATGGATCGTGAGCGATACGGTTCATGCGAATCTAGCACAGCTTCGTCGCGCCAACCAACCCGAATGCTTTAGCCGACGGGTGTCAGCGCCAGCTGGTCGGTGCGGCCGCGCGGTGTCCGTTGCGGTAGCAGCGCGGCGAGCGCATGCATTAGCTGCGCCGCGGTGGTGCGATAGGTCGTGAGCTTGCCGCCGTAAATGGCGGCGTACGCCGGCCGCCCACGATCGATAACAAAGCGCGTTTCGCGCGGGCGATTGAACGCCGCCGCGTCCCCCTGCGGCAATACTCTCACGCCAGCGAAGCGACGCAGCGGCTCATAGTCGTGCTCCGGAAAATAGCGCCGATAGGTCTGTGCTAGATATTCCAATTCCGTGCCCAGGGGTTGCACGGCGGCGGGGTCGCCGCGATACGGCGTCTCGGTGGTACCAATGAGAATCCCCGGCACACTCGTGCTCGGCAAGGCGAACACCGCGCGGCCGTCGGCTGCTTCCAGATAGTAACAACCGGCGTGGAGCGTACCGCGGATCAAAACATGTGTGCCCTGAATCAATTCGAGCGGCAACAGCGTCGGTCTGGGCGTCATGCCCTGCGCAACCGTATTGACCCAGGCGCCGGCGGCGTTAACCAATACGCGTGCGTCGCATTCGTATGCGCCGGCCGGCGTGTGATAGTGCACCCGATAGCCCTGTGCGCCGCGCTCGGCACCGATAAAACGCGCGGGATATTCCGCCTGCGCACCGAGGCTCACCGCCGATTGCAGCACCGCGCGCGTTAACGCCGCGTCGTCAGTTTGCGCGTCGTAATAACGAAACACCGCGCGCAAATTTTCGGTGCTAAGGCCGTCGAGCTGCGCCCAATCGCGCCGCGGTAGATTGCGAAACCGTGCCGCCGCACGCAGATCGCCAAGCAATGCGTAGAGCATGAGCCCGAGACGGATGGTGCTGGGATTACGCCGCATATGGCGATACACCGGAATATGAAATGGTGTTAAATGCACTAGTTCCGGCGCCAGCTGCAGAAGTAGGCGACGCTCGTGCAGCGCCGCGCGCACAAGACCGAAGTGCGCGCCCTCGAGGTAGCGCAAACCACCGTGAATCAGTTTGCTGGAGCGACTCGAGGTGCCATAGGCCGGTGCGTGCTGTTCTAATATCAGCACGCTATGACCCGCGGCCGCTGCCGCCTGCGCCACGCCGACGCCATGAATACCGGCGCCGATGACCACCAAATCGAACGCCGCGGTCATCGCGCCAAATCTAAACCGGCGCGCAGCTCCGCGCAGGCGAAGGTCTCGACCAGTTCGACCCCGCGGCGCGCTAGCCGGATTGCGGTGGCGGCATCGGCGACTTCGTAAATTACCAGCTTACTCGCGGGATCGTGCAGGTGCCCGAAACGGGGTAAGCCGTCGAGATCGACGAATAAATACTCCGGCGCGATGTCCGTCATGAGGGGATGCTTGCGTTCTTTCCAGTAGTCGAACACCGCACCCAGCGCCGACCAAGACCAGACACCCGGTGCCGCGCCACGCATGCGTAGCCGCGCCTGCGCCAAGGTGTCGAGCGAAAATGAAATCAATACACAGCGCGCTGCAATCGGCGCCAGTATCGGCGCGATGGTGTCCAGTACAACTTCGATACCGAATTGCTCGATCGCAATGCGCTTCACCTCGACGAATGCGGTGACGTCCGGATATGGCGCTAATGTCTCGACGAACTGTGCCAGCGTCATGAGCGGATTATTGACGAACTTATATCCAAAGCGGCCATACTCGCTGGCGCGTGCGCCCTGTAGCGTCGCCCAATCGTAATTGTGAATCGCGTGTGGCCAGGCGCAGAGGCGTTGCAAGTCGCGGTCGTGAAACAGCACTGGCACACGGTCGCGCGTGAGCTGTACATCGGTCTCGACGTAACGCACGCCGGCCGTCAGCGCCGCCTCGATGGCAATGCGGGTATTCTCCGGATATTCGCGCGCGTAGCCGCGGTGGGCGACGATGTCGGGGAGCTCCATGGTCCGCAACTTTAGCATGCCCGATTTCGTAGCCAGCAACTGCTATGACCAAACGACGAACTTAGCTGAGCGGCGGTTATCGCTTAATGGAATCCAGGAATCGCGCCGTTTAGTGCAGAGAAAATTGGTGGCCAGGGGCAGAATTGAACTGCCGACACGCGGATTTTCAGTCCGCTGCTCTACCAACTGAGCTACCTGGCCAGGGG
>CAZCAK010000334.1:0-2451 GCA_964496605.1 uncultured Acidiferrobacteraceae bacterium
TGGCTGCGACCCATAACTGCTTTACTGCGCCTTGCTTATTCACGATGATCTTCGAGCCGTCGGCGAATTCCAAGGTCAAAATCTCGCTCACCGTTTCGTAATCGATATCGGCACCGCTGGCGTCGATGGCTTGCTCAATACGCTCCATCGCCGCCATGGCCTTGTGATTGAACTGTGCTTCGCTTAGATCCACCGTACTCTCCGTCGTGCCCGGCGCGGTGCCCGGGTTTGATATCATGGCTTCGTATATTATGCGCAGCGCATGAAGAAAAGAATCGTCGTGGTGGGCGGCTATGGCACCTTCGGTCGACGCATCGCCGCGCGTCTCGCGCTCGACCCGGCGATCGAATGCGTCGTGGCTGGCCGCAGTGCCAAGCGCGCGGAACATTTCGCCCAGTCGATCGGTGCGCAATGGGCAGTGGTCGACATTGAAAATACCCATTCGCTCGAGGCGGCGCTGCACGGTGCGTTTCTCACGATCAATGCCAGCGGACCATTTGTACCGCGGCGCTATACCATTCCGGAGTTTTGCATCAAGGGTGGCGTGCACTACCTCGATGTCGCCGCCAGTCGCGCCTACGTCAGCGGCATCGCCAAACTCCATAAAAAAGCGCAAACCGCCGGTTGTATGGTCGTGTCGGGTGCCGGGGTGGTGCCTGCAGTCAGCGGTATTTTGGCCGATATATTGAGCGCCGACTTCGACGTGATTGAAGAGGTGCAGGGCGTCTTGGCCTTGGGCGGGCGGCAGGCGCGCGGCGCGGCGGCGATGCGCGCCTTGCTTGCCACCATTGGCGTGCCGATGAAAATCCGTGAGGCTGGACGTTGGCGTCAAACCTTCGGCTGGAGCGAGCCGCGGCGCATGTCCTTGCCGGCACCGCTCGGACGGCGGCGCGTGTATTTGTATGATGCACCCGACCTGGATATCTTTGCCGAGCGTTATGCCGCCGGTACCGTGCGGTTCTTTGCCGAGGTGCGCCCGCGAATCATCGGCCGCCTATTGGCGCTATGTGCCTGGCTCAAACGTCGCGGCTGGTTGCGCGAGCCGATCCGGCTAGCACCGGCGATCTTGCGCCTTGCGCGTACGCTACCGCAGACGGAGTTGAAGGGGGCGCTAATCGTGTACATGCGCGGTCGCCGCGGCGCCGAACCGCTGACCCGTTACGCGCATTTGATTGTGCGCGATCAAAGCGTACCGGCCTTAGTTGCCAGTGCTGCCACCGCCTTGGCGCGTAAATGGGTACACAAAGGTGTCAACGGCAGTGGTGCTGGACCCTGTGTCGGCTTGATCGATTTAAATGACTTAAAGACTGAACTGGCGGGCGACGACGTGTTATTGCGTCTGAGTTAATGACAATGAGGAATCGAACCATGCAGAAACGACGGCTTGCGATCGGCATATTGAGTGCGATTGCACTCGCGCTCGCGGCCTGCGGCAAGAAGGGGCCATTATATTTACCGCAGAAAGATACTAAACCGCAGCCGACGGCACCGGCGAAATGACGTCCCCGTTCCAACTACAAGGCGGCAGCTTGCACTGCGAAGGTGTTGCGCTAAGTGCAATCGCAAGTGCGGTCGGTACGCCGTGTTATGTCTATTCGCGCGCGGCGATCGAGGCGCAATGGCGTGCCTTCGATCAGGCCTTCGGTGCGCGGCGTCACCTCGTGTGTTATGCGGTCAAGGCGAATTCGAATCTCGCGATATTGCAACTATTGGCGCGACTCGGCGCCGGTTTCGATATCGTCTCCGGCGGTGAACTTGAGCGCGTGCTACGTGCGGGCGGTCGACCTGAGCGCGTTGTGTTTTCCGGCGTCGGTAAGACGCAGGCGGAAATGCAACGTGCGCTTACGGTCGGCGTGCGGTGCTTTAATATCGAATCCGTTGGCGAGTTGGAACGCCTGCAAACCGTGGCGCGCGCGATGGATCGCCGGGCCGCGATCGCATTGCGGGTCAACCCCGACGTCGATGCCGGCACGCACCCCTATATCTCGACCGGTCTTAAGCAAAATAAATTCGGCATTCCGATCGAAGACGCGCCGGCGATTTACGTGCACGCGCGCGGCTTAAGCCACATCGACGTCATTGGTGTCGATTGTCACATCGGGTCGCAGCTTACCAGTGTGGTTCCTTTCGTCGATGCGCTCGAGCGTGTATTGCGCCTGATCGATACGCTCAGGCAAGAAGGGGTTCTCCTACAGCATCTCGATGTCGGTGGCGGGCTCGGGATTCGTTATCGCGACGAAACACCGCCGACGCCAGCCGAATATGTTGCGGCGCTGCTGCAGCATCTGCGCAATCGTTATGACGACTTGGAAATATCTTTAGAGCCCGGGCGCGCGATTGTTGGGAATGCCGGCGCCTTGCTGACGCGTCTTGAATACGTGAAGCACGGCAGCGAAAAAAATTTCGCCATCGTCGACGCCGGTATGAACGACTTACTCCGACCGGCCTTAT
>CAZCAK010000335.1:0-2449 GCA_964496605.1 uncultured Acidiferrobacteraceae bacterium
CATGACCGCGGTCTTACTTTGTAGCGGCGGCGTCGAAAGCGTCACCCTCTTGTATCGCCTGCGCGCGCTGCCATTGCTGGCGCTGCACCTCGACTACGGTCAACGCGCCGCGGCGCACGAACTCGCTGCGGTACGCTGGCATTGTGCCCGACTCGGTATCGCGTCCGAAGCGCTCGATCTCGCCGCCGTCGGCGAAGGTTTTCGCGCCCGTCAAACCCACAAATTGCACGTCCCCTTGCCGCATCGCAATCTCGTCGCCTTGAGCATCGGATTCAGTTTCGCCAGCTCGATCGGTGCCGACACGCTTTATCTCGCGCTCAATCACGACGATGGCGCGGCTTATCCGAGTGCGACATCGGAATTCGTTGAACGTTTCCGCGCATTGACCGGCGCCCTCGCACCCATCGCACTCGAAACACCGCTGATCGCGCTCACCAAAGCCGAGGTCGTCGCCGAAGGTACGCAACGCGGCGTCGATTTCACTCACACCTACAGCTGCTTATTAGGCCACTCGCGGCACTGTGGTCGCTGCCCACAATGCCACAAACGGCGCGAGGCGTTTGCACGTGCCGGTATCGCCGAGCCCGCCACTTTCTACGAGAGCGGTGTTTAGCATCACGCGCGCGCGTTACACTGACACCATGCACACCACCATCGCCGCGATCGATGCCTGTCTACCGCAAACCCAATGCGGACAATGCGGCTACGCCGGTTGCGCACCCTATGCCGCGGCAATTGTGAACGACAATGTCGCAATCAATCGCTGCCCGCCGGGTGGTGACACCACGATTGCGCTCCTGGCGACACTGCTCGGCCAACCGGCATTGCCCTTAGACCATCGCTGCGGCACATCGGCACCGCGCCAGCGCGCCGTGATCGACGAGCTTCGGTGTATCGGCTGCGCCTTATGTCTTAAAGCCTGTCCGCTCGATGCCATCATCGGAGCGCGCAAACACATGCACACCATCGTTACCAGCGCCTGTAGCGGTTGCGGACTGTGCCTAGCGCCGTGCCCGGTCGATTGCATTCGGCTCAATGCGGCGGCACCCGCAATCCCCGGCGAACGCTGGCCGGAGTATCGCGACGCCGAAGTTGACGCCTGGCGCCGCGCCTATGGGCGTCATATCGCGCGCGCGCAGGACAAGGTCACGGGCGGCGCGCGCAGCGCGCAAACCGACCGGCAACGGGCGAAGGCCGAAATCGCCGCGGCGGTGGCACGCGTCCGGCGTCGGCGCGCTACCGCTTGAGCGACATTGACCGCCCCGACTTCGCCCGTACAATAATCGCCCTAGCCTTTTGGTTTTTGGAGTAGCAGCATGTCCGGTCACTATCCCTTTAGCGGTAAGGCGAATCGCGTCAGCGTGTTCGCGTTTTACGAAAAGCATCAACTCGGTTTGGCATTACAGGAAGAGTACTACCAGTGGTGGTACAACTGGGCGAAACAGTTCGTGATGAACGACGCCGATCTCAAGGCCACCAAGGCGACAATGTTCGATCACTACCCCTACGGCCAACACGCCCACGGTAATTTTCATTTGCACGATTACACCTGGTCCACGAATCTACTCGACCTCGGCGAATTTATTAAAAACACCTTAATCCCGAAGCTCGATGAACACGCGCAGCACAAGCTCGAAGAACAACATCACCACATGCTCGAAGACTTGCTGAAAAAGCGCGAACAAAAACCGCGCGAGGCGCCGCCCGATGTCGGCCGCTATCGTCACGTCTAGTCGCGTCGCGGATGCACACCGAATCGGGGCCGCGGGCCCCGATTTTTTTGCATACGCGAAATAACCACGCACCATGACGCCGGCAAAACGTCGCGAGTTATTCGCGCGTCTGAAAGCAGCGAATCCGCAACCGACGACGGAGCTGAAATACCGCACGCCGTTTCAATTATTGATCGCGGTGATTCTCTCGGCGCAATCCACCGACCGCGGCGTGAACAAGGCGACGCGCGAATTATTTCGCGTCGCGCCGGACGCGCGCGCCATGCAAGCCTTAGGCCTACGCAAGCTCAAGTCCTATATCAAAACCATCGGCCTCTATAACACCAAGGCGGCGAATATTCTTAAAACCTGCGAGCAACTCTTGGCGCTGCACGGCGGCAAGGTGCCGCGCACGCGCGAGGCGTTAGAGGCGTTACCCGGTGTCGGGCGCAAAACGGCCAACGTCATTCTCAATACCGCCTTCGGCGAACCGACGATCGCGGTCGACACGCATATCTTCCGTGTCGCGAACCGCACCGGGCTCGCACCCGGAAAGAACGTGCGCGAGGTCGAGGAGCGCTTGCTCAAGGCAGTACCGGCGGAGTATCGCCACGACGCGCATCACTGGCTGATCCTGCATGGCCGGTACACCTGTATCGCCACCAAGCCGCGCTGCGGGTCTTGCGTTATCTATGATTTATGCGAATACCGCGATAAATTAGCGCCATGAGACACGC
>CAZCAK010000336.1:0-2448 GCA_964496605.1 uncultured Acidiferrobacteraceae bacterium
GTTGAGACCGTGGAGGTCCTAAATGAACTTCGCGCGCTCGGCTGCGATTTGGCGCAGGGCTACTTCATTAGTCGACCGGTGGCGGAAGAGGCCTCATTGGCGCTATTGCAACACGATCGCGCGTCGGCACCGCCCGCGCCACCTTTGGCTTCTGTGTCCTAACATTAACGCCGCTAGAGCGGTGCGTCGCCGGCGCTTCCGTCGAGCGCCTGTACCGTGTCGTTGATACGAATCCAACCGCCTTGCAAGATCCGCCCCGTCATACCGCCATGACCACGCATGGCGTTATAGCCGCCGTCGCCCAAGTTTTTCTCCATGCGCGAGCAGGGGTGACATGCGCCGGTCACGAGTACGATCGCCTCGCCGATTTGTATGCGCCGCCCCTTGAGGCTCGTGAGATTGATGCCGGCGACAACCAGATTGCGCCGCAGCGATTGCGGCAACACCACTTGGCGACAAAGTGCCGCGATCACCGGCAGATGCTCTGCTTGTATCAGCGTCACTTGACGCGTACCGCCGTCGCTGCGATCGCCGCTAAGCCCACGTTCGGCGAACGCCATCACCGCGCGCACGACATTCATTTCCGCCCCGCGTCGTGGACGCAAGCCAATCCAAGTTACGGTGCCGCGGTGCGGTTGATGCGCAATTAAGCGCGCGAGTGGCGAGTGCAGCATCGCACCATTTTTGCGCGCCGACATTTCGTCGTAAAGCGCGGTAGTGACGTGTCGCAAATGGCGGCGCTGCGCTATGATGCGCCGATGACCATAAAGCTCGCGCACTTAAGTTCTATCTTATCGCTGGTACTCTTAACCGCCTGCGCCACTACGGCGCCGGGACCGGCGTCATCCACGACCGCGAAACCGCGCCCGAAGTCAGACGTTGCGGTGTCGGCAGAGATGATCGTCACCGCAGTGTCTGATGGTCATTCGGTAACCGTACGCGAAGGCAGTAAGGCGATCCGGGTGCATCTCGCCGGCATCGAATCGCCGGCGACCTATGAGGGTCAGGGGGAGCAGGCACGCCGCTATTTAGCACATCTGGTCTTGGGCGAACCGGTACAAATAAAAAGCGGGGCACCGAGCGGTAATCCGCGCGTGGCACAGGTATTCTGGCGTACGCGTGATTTGAGCTTGGAGCAGCTTAACGCCGGCTTTGCACGGTATGACGCTGCGAGCGCGGCACTACTCAGCGCCGACGAGCGCACGCGGTATCAACAAGCCGAGGCCGCGGCGCGTGCCGCAGGTTATGGCATCTGGAAGACGGCATCGCCCGCGGGCGCCAACTCCTAGTAATGCAGCGCGTTGTATTTCTCGACCGGGCCAGTATTGTGGCGCGCCTGCGTGCGCCTACGTTTCCACATCGTTGGGTCGATTACGCGCAAACCTCACCGCATGAAGTTGAGACGCGCCTTGTGGGCGCAGATATTGCCGTCGTCAATAAAGTGATATTGCACGCGTCAAGCTTGGCGCAATTGCCGCAGCTGAAGTTGATCGCGGTTTGCGCCACCGGGACGAATAATATCGATCTCGATTATTGTCGTGCGCATGGCATCGCGGTGACGAATATTCGCGATTACGCCATTCGCACGGTGCCGGAGCATGTGTTAATGCTCATGTTGGTCTTGCGCCGCAATCTCATGGCTTATCGCGCGGCCTTAGCGCAGGGCGCGTGGCAACGTGCGGAGCAATTTTGTTTATTTGAACCGCCGTTACATGATTTGTACGGCAGCACCTTAGGCATCATGGGTTACGGCAGTCTCGGGCGGGCGGTGGCGCAACTGGCTAAGGCATTCGGTATGCACGTGCTGGTCGCGGAACACAAGCATGCCGCCGCGCCGCGCGCCGGTTATGTCGCATTCGATGAGGTCATCGCGCATAGCGATGTCATTAGCTTGCATACGCCGCTCACGGCGCAAACGCGGCATTTAATCGGTGCCGCTGAGTTTGCGCGCATGAAACCGAACGCCATCGTAATCAATTGCGCGCGCGGTGGCATTGTCGATGAATCGGCTCTCCTCGATGCGGTGCGTGCGCAACGCATCGCCGGTGCCGCGGTCGATGTGCTAACAACCGAGCCGCCGCATGGCGGCAATCCATTGCTCGAGGCGAATCTACCGAATCTCATCGTGACACCGCATCACGCCTGGGCCAGTCGCGAGGCGATGCAAGGCATGGCGGATCAGTTGATCGATATTTTGGAATCGTTCGTCGCCGGCAACACGCGCAATTGCGTGGTATGAAGATCGTCGTCGCGCCGGCTTCGTTTAAGGGCAGTCTATCCGCGCCCGCTGCCGCCGACGCGATCGCCGCAGGGCTGCGCCGCGAATGGCCGGATGCCGCGGTGTCGATGGTCCCGCTGGCCGATGGGGGCGAAGGTACATTGGATGCCATCGCGCGTGCTCGGACCGCGCGTCGCGCGACGTACACGGTCGACGACGCCGACGGGCGG
>CAZCAK010000337.1:0-2435 GCA_964496605.1 uncultured Acidiferrobacteraceae bacterium
GCAGCGGATGTCGTAGCCGTAGCTCGACG
Organism: uncultured Acidiferrobacteraceae bacterium; assembly: GCA_964496605.1. Lineage (GTDB taxonomy): Bacteria > Pseudomonadota > Gammaproteobacteria > Acidiferrobacterales > CAZCAK01 > CAZCAK01. Next base: position 30 of record CAZCAK010000337.1, read on the forward strand.
TACCGTAAGACACGAGGCGGCCTTTGCCGTTCTCCTTCACCTGGCGCTCCTCGAACGGCTCGATCATGCCATGCTCGCGCGCCATCCGGCGGATCCACTTGTCCGACTTGATGCTCATCGCCGTAGTCGGCCTAAGTGTTCTGAATAACGATATTGGGGAACGCGCCGCTGAAATCCTTTTTCTTCTGCGATACTTTCGCGCCGACACGGCGCGCGATCTCGCGATAAATCTGCGCGATGCGTCCGTCTGGGTCCGCGACGACGGTCGGCTTGCCATCATCCGTATCTTCGCGAATGCGAATATCAAGCGGCAAGGAGCCAAGGAAATCAACATCGTATTGTTCGGCCATGCGCAAACCGCCGCCGGCACCGAAGATATGCTCCTCATGACCGCACTTGGAACAGATATGGGTACTCATATTTTCGATAATACCGAGCACCGGAATTTCAACCTTCTCGAACATCTTAAGACCCTTGCGCGCATCGAGCAGCGCAATGTCCTGCGGTGTCGTGACGATTACGGCACCGGTTACCGGCACACGTTGCGCCAAGGTAAGTTGCGTGTCACCGGTGCCTGGCGGGAGATCGACCACGAGATAATCCAAATCTTTCCACGCGGTATCTTTCAGCAATTGCTCCAGCGCCTGCGTCACCATCGGACCGCGCCAAATCATCGGCGTTTCTTCGTCAATCAAAAACCCGATCGACATCGCCTGCAGGTCATAGCTCACCACCGGCTCCATGGATTTGCCGTCCTTCGACTCCGGTTTGCTTTTAGTGCCGAGCATGCGCGGCTGACTCGGACCGTAGATATCGGCATCGAGAATGCCCACGGTTGCGCCTTCGGCTGATAAGGCGAGCGCCAGATTTACCGCGGTCGTGGATTTGCCGACGCCACCCTTACCGGAGGCGACGGCGATAATATTCTTCACCCCATTAATCGGCTTGACGCCTTTTTGCACGCCGTGGGTCGCGATCTTGTAATCGACATTCGCACTGACCTGCTTCACCCCGGGAATCGCGGCGATCTTTTCCTGTAGGCGCTTAGCCAGCTGATCTTTGTAGCCCTTGGCGGGATAGCCGAGCACGACGTCGACGCTGACGCGATCGCCGTCGATGGTGATCTTCTTCACGCTCTTGGTGGAGACGAGGTCTTGCTCCAGATACGGATCGATGATTTCTTTTAACGCGGTTTCGACTTGTAGTTGCGAGATATTCGCCATGCGAGAAAACTCCGGAATTTAGGCCTTTGCGTGTGCGCGCATGCTACACCTTGGGGGTCTAAAAGTCATGGTTCAAGCGGACACGCGCCTGGCGAGCACGCCGCAAAACTGGTAACGTTAGCGCCCAACAATTTCGACCGACCATGCCCGCGGCCAATCGTAAAATCCTCGTCACCAGCGCCCTCCCCTACGCCAACGGCTCGATCCATCTCGGTCATTTGACCGAAGTCATTCAAACCGACATCTGGGTGCGATTTCAGAAAATGCGCGGCTACGCGTGTTATTACGTCTGCGCCGACGACACGCACGGCACGCCGATCATGCTGCGCGCGCAGAGCGAGAATCTCGCACCCGAGGCCTTGATCGAACGCATCGGTGCCGAGCACCGGCGCGACTTCGCAGACTTCTTGATCGACTTCGATAATTATCATTCGACACACTCGCCGGAAAACCGCGCCGCCGCGACCGCGATCTATCGTCGACTCCACGACGGCGGTCACATCGCGCGCCGCACGATCGAACAGGCGTATGACCCGATCAAAAAAATGTTTTTACCAGACCGGTTCATCAAGGGCGAGTGCCCGCGCTGCGGCACGCCGGATCAATACGGCGATAGCTGCGAATCCTGCGGCGCGACTTACGCCCCGACCGACTTGAAGAACGCGGTGTCGGTGTTGTCCGGCCAGCCCCCGGTACAAAAATCCTCGGAACATTATTTTTTCAAACTCGGTGATTTCGCGGAGATGCTCAAGACCTGGACACGTAGCGGCGCGCTGCAACCCGAGGTCGCGAATAAACTCGATGAGTGGTTCGGCGCCGGTCTGCAAGACTGGGACATCTCGCGCGACGCGCCCTATTTTGGTTTTGAGATTCCGGATGCGCCGGGAAAATATTTCTATGTCTGGCTCGATGCCCCGATCGGTTATCTCGCAAGCTTTTGGGATTTTCGCAATCGGCGCGAAGGCCGTGCGATTGCGTTCAACGAGATCGAGGCGCAGTGGAACGAGCACGAGATTTATCACTTCATCGGTAAGGATATTCTCTACTTTCATGCCTTGTTTTGGCCGGCGACGCTGCAAGGCGCGGGCCTGCGCAAACCGAACGCGATCTACGCCCATGGCTTTCTCACCGTCAACGGTCAAAAGATGTCGAAGTCGCGCGGTACCTTCATTAACGCGCGCAC
>CAZCAK010000338.1:0-2435 GCA_964496605.1 uncultured Acidiferrobacteraceae bacterium
AAACCCGCCGAAGCGGGGTGTGTGGTAGAAATGCCCTATGGACTGGCAAACCGGCCTAGCAATCGGCGTGGCCGCCCTTCTGGCGGATCTGCGCAGGCGCTACAACGAACGGCTCAAGCCTTTCGATGGCTCATTTACGTTTGCGCGTGTCTTTACGCTTGGCCTCGGTCGCGTCTTCCATGATGCCGTCGATACGCACAACCTGCCCGTCGCGATCGCGATACGGTCGAAATATGCGGCGGAACCAACGTGGCTCATCGGTCTCGCTTTGAATGCGACTCTCAATCTCGACCTGCGTGCCGCCGAGCGCACGCTGCCAGGCATGCAATACCACGTCGCGATCTTGCGGTAAGGTTTCGGCAAAATAAGGGATCGGTACTTCTCCGCTGGTCGCACCGAATTGCGGCGCGCCGGGGCTGACATACAGCAGCCGATTCTGTATGACATCGACCGACCACAAAACCTGTGGCAAATTCGCCAATAGGTTGGTGATTTGCTCTTGCAGTTGCTGACCCGATTGTTGTTCCTTTGCCAATGCTTGCATCGCCGGTTGCCAATAGCCCTCGAGCAAGAGACCCATATCGCGAAACAACATCTTCGCCAGGGCATCGAGCAAGGGTGTACGGTCCGCGGTTGCGATTGCCTTGTCCGTTGCCACGCGCTGGTGCAAAAAATTCCAATACAGAAGATACGCGCCCATGACCCATACCGGTTCAATGCCGACACGGAAATGAACATCGCCGATATGCGCCAGGCGGCGCGCGCTTGCATCGCCAGTATCGCCGGAAAGCAAAGTCCAAAGATGTTCGAGCTGGCGTCGCACCAGATGCTCGAGGTCGCCACGCTTGCGATATTCGCGCAGGACCTCGGCGGTGACCGGGTGATTCAGGAGATAGTCGTAAAATACTTGGGCAAACGGTTCGCTATCGCGCGAGAGTACATTGCGATAACGCGCCAAGAGTTGGCGATCTTCGATGCTGATTCCGAGGAAGAGATTGAACGCACGATTGATATTAAGCGCGTCATAGGGTTGCAACTTGACGCCATCGCGCGCCGGCTTTTTATTATCGTTCACACTCGTCTCGCTACTTGTGCCGCCACCCCCGTCCCTGCGTCATGTCGCACTTATCTAAATGATGCCTGGGACATTCGATCGACGCCCAACCGCGGTGCATACCTTCTTATAATTTCGCCGATGGCGCAACCGGCCCACGCGCCGACAAGGCCACGGCGGGCGACACGCGCGAAATATACGGCAGAAACGATCCGACCGGCTGCATTGGCCAGGCCGGCACAGACCGCCGCGAACGGGAAAGCGATCGGCGGTCGGTAAATGCTTCACCGCGACCCGCGCATCGGGTAGATTGCGCGCGGTACGCACGTGCCAACCCTCCAGCGAACGTGGTGATTTGTGCTCAAAGTAACCGATCTTGAATGTGCACGCGGCGACCGCCCCTTATTTCGCGCGCTTTCATTCACCGTCGCCGCCGGCGAGATCCTGCACGTCCGTGGGCGTAATGGCGCCGGCAAGACCACCCTACTACGCACCCTCTGCGGACTCTCGCGTGCACTCGACGGCGCGATCGAGTGGCGTGGCCGCAGAATCGACGACGACGCCGCGGCTTATCGACGCGAGCTGTGTTATGTCGGCCACCAAGACGCCATTCAAGGCGAATTGACCGCGGCGGAAAATCTGCGCTACTACGCTGGGCTCTATAACAACGCCATCGACGATGTACGCATCGATGCGGCGCTCGCCGGTGTCGGCTTGGATAACATCGGTCCGGCACTGCACGATCTACCAGTGAAATTTTTATCGCAAGGACAAAAGCGGCGGCTCGCCTTGGCGCGCCTGCTATTAATGCCGCGCGCCTTGTGGATTTTGGATGAACCGCTGACGGCGCTGGATCGCGCGACGGTCGATACGCTCATGGGTTTATTTCGCACCCAGCTCGAGGCACAAGGTGCAATCGTGCTGACCTCGCATCAAGAACTACCGCTGGCGCAAACGCGCACGCTCGAATTGATGCCCTGATGCGCGCCGCCATTTTCAGCGTCATCACACGCGATGTCACCGTCAATTTACGCCGCAGCGCCGACGTACTGACACCGTTGGTGTTCTTCAGTATCGTCGTCGCCTTGTTTCCGCTCGGTGTCGGACCGGAAACGGCGCAGTTGCAAAGCCTCGCGCCCGGGGTGTTGTGGGTCGCGGCGCTACTTGCCACTATGCTCAGTTTGTCGCAGTTATTCGCCAATGATTATCGCGACGGCACGCTAGAACATTTATTACTTGCTCCGCAATCCTTAAGCGCGCTGGTGTTCGCCAAAGTGATTAATCACTGGCTCGTGACCGGTCTGCCGTTGACGTTGATGGCGCCGGTATTGGCTATTCAATTGCAGTTACCGAACGCGGCAATGGGCACCTTGCTCGCCTC
>CAZCAK010000339.1:0-2428 GCA_964496605.1 uncultured Acidiferrobacteraceae bacterium
TCGACGGTCTACGCGCACTGGTGCCGTTACCGGCGGCACGAAAGGATCGCTTATTTGGCGATATGGCGGATGTAACCAAGGCGGTGGTCTACGGCAACGGCGCGACCTCCGTCGTGCAAGGCACCCTCGTCGGGATCGGATTCGCCGTCGCCGGTCTGCCGTCGCCGGTGGTATTCGGTGTGCTCGGATTCGTATTCGCGTTGGTCCCGATGGCCGGCACGCCGTTCGTATGGGGCCCCGCGGTCGTGGTGCTCGCGCTTCAACAACGTTGGATCGCCGCCGGCTTCATGCTGGTATGGGGCATCATGATCGCCTTGATCGATAACTTCGTCACCCCAGTTTTGATTTCCGGCCGCACGCGTCTCGATACGTTTACGGTATTTCTCGGCGTACTCGGGGGCGCATCGGCGTTCGGCGCCATCGGCGTGGTCATCGGCCCCGTAGTGCTGGGTCTTATGCTCACCGTTCTGCGATTTATGCGCAGCGAGGTACCGAAGCCGCGTGCGCGCAAATCGTAAGCGACGTTATTCCGATAACCACCACACCTCGGATATTTGTCCGCGTACGCGACCTTCATCGCTGTAGTCGGCGCGCGCGACACCGCGCATTTCGTCTGGCGGACGCGGGAAGCCACTGCGATTGCTGTAATCGCGCCGACGTCGAATACCGCGACGATCGTTCAACGTGAGTCGCGTCGCGTTGGCGATATCGGCTGCAGTGACACCGACCACCGCACCCATTGCCAACAGGGCATTGCGCCGATAGGGATTGGTCGTACTGACGTGCGGCGCCAAGGTACCGATGTCGATCGCATCGCCGACCACCCGTCCCCATAGCCACGGCGTGCGCTTGCCTGCGGATAATAAACCAATGCCGTTGACGATTTCGCGCGCGCCATAGGCGCGAATCAAGCCTTCGCGACCATGCATGCCGAGGCTGCGTGTGATGTTCCGCGGCATGAGCATTTCATACAAACCGATACTGATGCTAAACCATCCGAGCCCGCGCGCAATCGTGTCGTCTGTGCTCTGCGAGCGCGTCGCTGCCGTGCGTTGATGCCACATAGTTCACCTCACTCAATGTGGTTTGAGAACGACCTTGATGCAGCCGTCGTGTTTGTCGCGAAAGGTTTTGTATAGCGCTGGTCCATCGGCGAGATCGGCGGTGTGCGTGACGACGAACGAGGGATCGATTTGTCCGGCCTCGATACGCTCCAGGAGATCGTCGGTCCAGCGATTCACGTGTGTTTGACCGGTGCGGATTTGTAGCCCCTTATTCATCAACGGACCCAGCGGAATCTTGTCGGCGAGGCCGCCATAGACGCCGGGTACGGAGAGAATGCCGGCCGGACGGCAAACGTAGATCATTTCGCGCAACACATGCGGTCGATCGCTTTCGAGCATCACCGCTTGCTTCACGCGGTCGTACATCGAGTCGATGCTGCTCGACGCGTGCGCCTCAAGCCCGACGGCATCGATACACTTCTCCGGGCCTTTGCCATGGGTGAGTTCGTTTAGGCGCTCGACCACACTTTCATTTTCGAAATTGATCGTGATGGCGCCGCCGGCGCGCGCCATGCTCAAGCGATCCTCCACGCGATCGATACACACGACTTGTTTCGCGCCGAGCAGTATGGCGCTGCGAATCGCGAATTGGCCGACCGGACCGGCACCCCAAATCGCGACCGTATCGCTCGGTTCGATATCGCATTGCATCGCCGCCTGCCAACCGGTGGGAAAGATATCGCCGAGAAACAGCACTTGTTCGTCACTGAAGCCGTTCTCAATTTTAACCGGCGCGACATCGGCGTAAGGCACGCGTACGTATTCGGCCTGACCGCCGGCATAACCGCCGGTGAGATGCGTATAACCAAAGAGGCCGGCGGTGCTGTGGCCAAACATCTTGTCGGCGATAGCTTTGTTGCGATTGGTACGCTCGCAGACGGAAAAATTCCCGCGGCGACATTGATCACATTCGCCACAGATGATCGTGAACGGAACCACCACGCGGTCGCCAACCCGGAGCTTACGGTTGGCGCTGCCGACTTCGACCACCTCACCCATAAACTCGTGGCCGATGATATCGCCGTCCATCATGCCCGGTATGAAACCGTCGAAGAGATGTAGATCCGAGCCGCAAATCGCACAGCTCGATACCTTCACAATGGCGTCGCGCGGATGTTCGATTTCCGGATCCGGCACGGTGTCGCAGCGAATATCTTCTTTTCCGTGGTAACGCAGAGCTCTCATGGCAGGTCTCCGAGAATCGGCACAAGCGCAGCGACATTTCGTCGCCGTATGGACTTCTAAGGGACGCGATCCTAACACCGCGCGCGAAAATGATAGATCGGCCTATTGCAGGAAGGATCCCTTTGTATCCTTTGCAGCCTCAGCGCTGAGCCGTAGCGCCTACCCTTCGCCGAATAGCG
>CAZCAK010000340.1:0-2390 GCA_964496605.1 uncultured Acidiferrobacteraceae bacterium
ACGGGGCGTAGCGCAGCCTGGTAGCGCACTACCTTGGGGTGGTAGTGGTCGGAGGTTCAAATCCTCTCGCCCCGACCAATTCTCCTATTTTCTCTCGGCGGTTCGATCGTTGCTTATCCACGGGCGATTGCGCGTGCCTGTGCGGTCGAACGCCAACGTAGCCAGCCAATTCCGATCGTCACCAGACTTAAAATTGGTAAGGTCACCATGTTGATGGTGCCCCAGCCGAAATGCGCCACCAGCGCCGCGGAGACCAGCGACGAGATCGTTACTGTGGTAAAGACTAAGGTATCGTTGAATGCCTGCACCATCGCGCGTTCTGCCGGGCGGTAGGTTTCGGTTAATAGCGTCGTCCCGCCTACGTAAAGGAAATTCCAACCGACGCCCATAAGGATCAACGCCGTTTCGAAATGGAACACTTGTGCGCCGAGGAGATTGGTCGTCGCGGCTGCAAAGATCAAGGCGCAGCCTCCAAGTAAAATAGGATATATCCCGAAACGGCGAATCAAATCCCCGGTAACGAATGATGGTGCGAACATCGCGACGACGTGCCATTGAATCACCTCCGCAGTGGCGGCGAAGCTGTGATGATGTGCATGCATCGCCAGCGGTGTTGCGGTCATGAGCAGATTCATCGCGCCATAACCAATCGTACCGGCTAATACCGCGACGATGAACGTCGGTTGCCGCGCAATAACCACGAGGCGGCGCTTTTCGCCGGTCCCCGTGTCGCTCGTTGGTCGCGGAAGGCGCAGACGCGTGAGCAAGGCCGCGGCAAAAAGGCTGGTACCGATTAGCGCGAGAAAACTGGCAAAGAACGCCGGGCTCAACGCATCGCGCGTCAGGCGCGCAAGATTCGGCCCGATAAAGGCGGCGAGGACACCGCCGGCGAGGGTGAATGAAATGGCACGGCTACGGAAATCGTGCGCCACCGATTCGGCGGCAGCGAAGCGATAATACTGCCCCGTGGCGTTAATGACGCCAATCAGCAAGCCGGCGAGGGCGAATGCCGCAAAGCTATGACGGTAAATGCCGAAGGCGGCGAGGGCGAAGCCCGCAGCGCCGATCAGCGCCGCGGCGATAAAGATCGGGCGTCGACCAAAGCGCTGCATTAGTTGCGCCACCGGCCATAAAATTAACATGGTGGTTAGAAACTGTAGCGATAGCGGCAGCGTCGCCCACGCGGGATCCGGCGCCAATTGCATGCCGACCAGCGCCGACGACGATAGGATTAACGACATGCCGGTCATGAGCATGGCCTGCGCAAACGCCAGCAAGATGACATTACGATTCATGCGCGGTATCCAGGACGGAAACCACATTATCGCGCTGCGGTTCTCCCGCGTACAGATCGAGCCTACACTAAATGTCCGTTGCGCCCGTGCAGCACGACGTAGCTGAAATAGTCTTTGTGGCTTGCGAAGTGCTGCCAAATTTCGCGCATGCGCGCCAGGCGCGACTTACGCTCAAGCAGCTTACGCACAATGCGCACACTATTGGCAACGCCCTCGTCGCGCACGAAACCGAGAGGACTTAACATGGTAAATGGCTGCTCGAAGCATTCCATTTCGTTCAACCCCGCGCCCTGTAGGTGCGCACCCCAATCGCTCGGCGTATAAAACTCCAATGTGCGACAGCCGCAGATGCGGTAGGTTGAATCCCGTACCGTGTCCGGCGGCGATTTTTTCCAACTGAATTCCAGGCCGCCGAAGCGGCCGCCGATCTGCAGCACGCGTTTGATTTCATCGATCGCGCGCCGTTTATCAACGAACATTAGCACCGCCTGGCAAATGACGTAGTCGAAGCTGCGATCGGCGAATGGCAGTTGCGTAATATCCGCGACACGGCACTCGACTTGATTGCCCAGTCCTAAATTATCGACGCGGCGCTGTGCGTCGCGAATCATGGTCGATGAGACATCGACTGCGGTGACATGTGCGCGATAATTTTCTGCGATATGGCAAGCGGTCTCGCCGGTACCGCAGCCGATTTCCAAAATGCGCGTACCGGGTGCAGGGTCGAGTAATTGTAAGATTTGATCGCGACCGCGCGTGCCACCCGGGTTGATCACATTCTTGCCGATGTGCGCTAAGAAATCGTAGGTATTGAGCTCAAGAATTTGCTGGTCGGTGAGGGTGTTCCGCACGATGTCAGTCTGGCAACTCGTAGTTTGCGTCGGTGGCACGGTAATCGGCCGCACCTCGACATGACGCCGGCTTTGCTGCCAGATCGGTGCCGCAGCGACCTCGTGATGGGTAAGTAAGCGCGGTTCCTTGCCAGACATGTCGTTTCCTTGTCGGTTTATATGGATGACACCGGCAAAGAGTAGCTGTGCGAAGATTGTTTTCAACGCCCTGGCGCTGGTGGCGGACGGACGGTGCCCAGGAGGT
>CAZCAK010000341.1:0-2386 GCA_964496605.1 uncultured Acidiferrobacteraceae bacterium
ATGCGGTCAAATCTCGATGCGCGAACCGAGCTCGATGACGCGGTTCGCTGGTAAGCTGAAGAAATCGGTGACGTTGGTCGAGCTCTTGGCCATTGCGGCAAACAACCACTCGCGCCATAAGGCCATGCCGGGCGTGCGTGTCGGTACGATGTTTTGGCGACTGACGAAATATGAGGTATCCATGGGATCGAACTCCAAGCCCAAACTGCGGCACTGTTCTAACAGATGCGGTACATCGGGATTTTCGGTGAAGCCAAGCTTCACGCGCAAGCGATAAAAGCCCTTGCTTAGCGTCTCGAGCTCGGTGCGCTCGCTGTCGGCTACGCGCGGTGTATCCTGCACCGCAAGCGTCAGAATAACGACCCGTTCGTGCAAAACCTTATTGTGCTTCAAGTTGTGCAGCAATGCGTGCGGCACGCCGCGGCTCTGCGCGCTCAAGAAGATCGCGGTGCCAGGTACACGGCTCGGCGATTCGTCGGTAATCGATTGAAGAAATAACTCTAGCGGCAATAAATCTGGTTCGACCTTAGCGCGCACCAACGCGCGTCCGCGCGACCATGTGGTCATGGTGGTGAACACCAAAAGCCCGACCAAGAGCGGAAACCAACCGCCTTGCACAATCTTGAGCGTATTGGCGCTGAAGAACGCGAGATCGGTGACGAGAAACGTGCCGATCACGATTAATGTGCGTGGCCAGCTCCAGTGCCATAGGTGTCGCGCAACTACGAACAATAATAGAGTTGTCGCGAGCATAGTGCCGGTGACGGCAATGCCATAGGCCGCGGCCAGATTGCTCGAATGACGAAAGCCGAGCACGCAAGCAACGACCGCGGCCAATAGCAGCCAATTCACCATCGGGATATAGATCTGTCCGCGGGTCGCGGCTGAGGTATGAATCACTTCCAGGCGCGACATAAAACCGAATTGCATCGCCTGATGTGTGACTGAGAAGGTCCCGGTAATGACGGCTTGTGACGCAATGATGGTGGCGGCGGCCGCGAGCAACACCAGCGGTATCACGGCCCAGGTCGGCGCCGCCAAGTAAAACGGATTCTGCACCGCGCTTGGCGTGTGCAGCACCAAGGCACCCTGGCCAAAATAGTTTAAGAGCACCGCGGGCATCGCCACATACAGCCATGCGATGCGGATCGGTCGGCGTCCGAAATGTCCCATGTCGGCATACAAGGCCTCGGCACCGGTAATCGCCAGCACCACCGCACCAAGCGTGACAAAGGCGCCAAAGGGATGATGGGCGATAAACACCAGCGCATACGCCGGGTCGATTGCGCGCAAGACCTGCGGTTGTTGCAGAATCTGATAGACGCCGATCGCACCCAAGGCGACGAACCAGGCGACCATAATGGGACCAAATAAAACGCCCACCCGTGCGGTACCGTGGCGCTGGACCAGGAACAGCGCCAGCAGCACTGCCAGCGTGATCGGTACGACGTAGGGCGCAAACCCTGGCGTTAATACCTCGAGCCCCTCGACTGCGCTCAAGACCGAAATCGCCGGCGTAATAATGCCGTCGCCAAAAAATAGCGATGCGCCGCATAAGCCAATCACCGCGATCCACCATTGCGTACGTTCGCTTAAATCCTGCCCCCGGCGCGCCAAACTCAGCAGCGCAATGATGCCGCCTTCGCCGCCGTTGTCGGCGCGCATCACGATCAATAGGTATTTCACCGTGACCACAAGGAACACCGCCCAGAAAATCATGGACAAGACGCCGAAGATATTGAGCGGTGTCGGCGTGAGGCCGAAGGCCGCGAGCGATTCGCGAAACGCGTACAGCGGGCTGGTACCGATATCGCCGAAGACGACGCCAAGCGCCGCCAGCGATAGGGTCAGGGTCGAGGGCCGGGCGGTACGATTCATCGACAATACCGCTTCAACGTGCGATAGCCTGTGCCACTAGATCGATTAAATCGGCCTCACTGGTGACCGCCGCGAGTTCGTCGGTGGTGACGGTATAGGCGTATTCCTTGGCGATCGCCTCGTAGCGCGGTAGGCGCGCATAGAATAGCCGCGGGAACATCCAGCGCACGAACGCATCCGGGTCCATTTGCGCGACGTAATGTAGTCCTTGCTCCTGCAGATACAGCGCCAATTGTTGATCCAGAAAATCGCTGCGGTAATACAGCGGTTTCGGATCTTCGGTGGCGCGGCGGATCAACTCCGCTTCATCCTGCTTCGTCGTTTTGATGTACAAGATGAGGCTATGATCGGCGAGAATGCGCAGCACGTCCGGATCGTCCAGCTCGCACAAGCTACCGCCGGCGTCATTGACGAAGTGTCGATAGCCGTAAATATCCTGTGCCTTGCGAATAAACTCCGGCACGTCTTTCATCGCCGCGATTTCCGCCTCGCGGTGCAAGGCCTGGCG
>CAZCAK010000342.1:0-2381 GCA_964496605.1 uncultured Acidiferrobacteraceae bacterium
GATAAGGCCGCTGCTTACGCGGTCGCCGCCCACTGAAAGATGGCCGTTCATATGCATGCCGTTGGATTCCGCGCCGGCGTCGAGTCGGCCACTGATGGCATTGCCGCGAATCACCGTATTATCAGAACCGGCGTTGGCGAGATAAATACCGTGGTTGCGTGTACCGCCAGCGCGACCACAACGCAAGATCGTATTATTTTCAATCAGTGCACTATTGAACTCAGAGAGGTAGAAGCACTCCAGCGCGGCATCGCTGCAATTAATATTGCGCACGATATTTCCGATCATTGGCGACGCCGGCGTCGCATTATGGCCGGCGACGCAGCGCTGACTGATCATTTGCGTGCCGCTGCTATTACGACCCTGGATGGTGAAGCCGTCGACGATAACGTAACTCGCCTTGCTAAACAGAATACCGTCGCCACCGGCATCGGCGCGGTCGATGACGGCGTTATTGCCTAGTGTACGGATCGTGATGGGCGCACTACTGGTGCCGGATTTATTGGTGATATGGAAGCCGGCGTAATTACCGTCGTAGACCAATACCGTATCGCCCGCTTGCGCCGCATCGACCGCGGCTTGAATCGTGCCGTACTCTTGGCCGCTACCGACACAGCGCACGTTCGTCTGCGTGCAACTCAAAGATACTGCCGCCGCGGTCGTGAAATTAAAGCTATAGCTCGTGGCCAAGGCGTTGCCCGATAGATCGCGCACGCCCTGCACCGTGACGCGGTAACTCGTGCCGGCCGCTAGCCCCGTAGGCGTAAACCGAACTTCGGATCCAGACACACTGATAGCGCCCGGTACCGCAGGACTAAGCGTGACGCTGCTGCTGCCCACACTCGCAGCCTCGATCGCCTCACTGAACGTTACGCGAACGACGGTATTGGTCGCGATATTGCTTGCGCCGCCGCTCGGCGCGGTGGACAAGACGCGCGGTGGCGTGGTGTCAGTTCCGGCAAGCGAAGTGACGCCGCCGGTAGTACCAGTATCACTGACGCCGCCACCGCCGCCGCACGCACTTAATGCCGTACTCAATACCAGAATCGATACGTGCAAAATCGTCCGCGTCAAACGGCGTCGATTAATGGATAAACTCATGCCTGCCCCTAGTTAACCGCGTGAATGCGAATTGTTGTTAATGCATAGCGTACGGGCAGACTACTATTGAGCAACCACGACTAGATTTGCGCGCCGATTCGACCGACGCACGGATGGAAATTAAATAATTGGCCGACAGAAGGTTTCAGGAAGGCTGTGAGTTCGCCGGTGTATACGTCGCGACTAGAAGGCGTTTGGCAGCTGCGGATAATTTCTTAATCGCGTGTTCGCGCCGTAGTGCACTACCGCGATCGGGTGCGGACTCCAGGTATGCCAACGTAACCGGTCCGCGGCCGCGGGTATATTTCGCGCCTTTGCCGCTATTGTGGGTCTGCAGTCGCCGCGCGACATCGACCGTAACGCCGGAATAAAAGCTATTATCCGCGCAGCGAAGGATGTACACGTACCACGCCACTATGGCATCACACTAGCTTGGTTTGTAAATCTCGCCGCCTTGCTTCACAAATTGCACGGCCTTTTCTTGCATACCTTTGGTCAAGGCGTCTTGTTCGCTTACACCTTGCTTCGCGGCGTAATCGCGCACGTCTTGGGTGATCTTCATGGAGCAAAAATGCGGGCCGCACATGGAACAAAAATGCGCCAGCTTGGCCGACTCCTTCGGCAGCGTCTCGTCGTGAAAGTCTTTTGCCGTATCCGGATCGAGCGCGAGATTGAATTGATCCGCCCAACGAAATTCAAAACGCGCCTTCGATAACGCGTTGTCGCGGATTTGTGCGCCGGGATGACCCTTCGCCAAATCGGCAGCGTGGGCCGCGATCTTATAAGCAATAATGCCGTCCTTCACGTCCTTCTTATTCGGTAATCCCAGGTGCTCCTTCGGTGTGACATAGCACAGCATGGCGGTGCCGTACCAACCGATCATGGCGGCGCCAATCGCGGAAGTAATATGGTCGTAGCCGGGCGCGATATCCGTCGTCAGCGGGCCTAAGGTGTAAAACGGCGCTTCGCCGCACTCGCGCAGTTGCTTGTCCATATTTTCTTTAATGAGATGCATCGGGACGTGACCCGGACCTTCGATCATGACTTGCACGTCGTGACGCCACGCGATTTGGGTCAACTCGCCGAGTGTCTCCAATTCGGCAAACTGGGCGCGATCGTTGGCGTCCGCAATCGAACCCGGACGCAAACCGTCGCCGAGCGAAAATGCGACGTCGTACGCCTGCATGATCTCGCAGATCTCTTCGAAGCGATTGTAGAGAAAACTCTCGCGATGATGCGCCAGACACCACTTCGCCATGATCGAACCGCCGCGCGAGACA
>CAZCAK010000343.1:0-2374 GCA_964496605.1 uncultured Acidiferrobacteraceae bacterium
CAATATCCGCACCGGCTCCATCGTGATTGGCAATATGACGATTGCGGGGAATTAAATGCGCACGCAGTGTGTGCCCGGCGTTATCGGGTTCGCTCAGCTTGACTACTTATGTTCCTGCATATTCTTCCGCACGATCGCGTAGGCGATTAAGGCGAATGCCGAAATGCGGATGAGATAAACAAAATGCGCCTCGTCTTTCGGCACCGAAAGGAATACCAGCGCTAATTGATTGAGCGCCATCAGCCAAAACGCGATGGCGAAAATCAGAAACAGGCGCTCGTGGGTGCGATGCCAAAAGCGCAAGAAGAATAATCCGCCCAATAGATAACCGAAGATCAAGGCGCCGACTGCGAGATTGAGTAAGGCCATATGCGCTCCTAGTCCAATTCCCAGATAAAGCCGTACAGCAATATCGCCACACCCGCGAGCGCGCTGGCGATGCGCCAGGCGTAGAGATCGAGCTCGGTGAATATCACAAGATCGAGAAATAAAAAGATATTGCTCAGCGTCAGCCCGACGAAACACAAGCCGGTCCACAACAACAGACGCACCTGTGTGCGCGCGTACGACCGAAGCAATAGCGCAGTACAAACCAGGCTGGTCGCAATGGCGAGTAGATACACGAGCGTTTGCATACTTAATCCTTCTTGAATTTGAACGCGTCTGCAAGCAGGCGCACGGCGCGATCGCGTTCGGCGTAAATCAAATCGACCACGCTCACCGGCCGCTCGCTGTAGTTGACCGCGAGTTGCGCGATGGCGTTGTCGATCTGCGTGCTATCAGGTCGGTAGGCGTAGTGGCCGGGTTCTACTTCGTGCAGGATCTTGGCGCGCGCGAAATCGTGCAGGTATTGCGCGATTGCCGCCGGGCTGCCGCGCAATTCGCGCGCGATATCGTCGGCGCTACGCGGCTCGTTCGGGCGCGCATACAAGAGTAACAGCACCTCCAAGGCGCCCACCGTGCGGATATAGCGGGCAATGAAGGCACGGACTAAATCGGTAATCTGGGCCATGGCGTTCGGGGCGACTGCAACTTGGGTGAGAACCGCGAGGCGATGTGCCGTGCCCCGCCATTGTAGCGCCTGAGGACGCCAGGTCCACCCCAAACGCCGGCCATTCTTATGTCGACGCCGTTCTGCTAAGCTGCCCCGCTTCCTGGGGCGGCCATGCGCACACGCGTTAAAATTTGCGGAATTACTCGAATCGAAGACGCGCTGGCGGCAGCGACCGCCGGCGCCGATGCGATTGGTCTGGTGTTTTATCGCCAAAGCCCGCGCGCGGTCGACCTTGATACCGCGGCGGCGATTTGCGCCATATTGCCGCCGTTTGTGTCGGCGGTGGGTCTATTCGTCGATGCGCATGGCGCTGAAGTTGACGAGGTCTTAGAGGCGGTGCCGCTCGCGGCGCTGCAGTTTCACGGCGATGAGCCCGGCGATTTCTGCAATGCCTTCGGTATACCTTATATTAAGGCGTTGCGCATGCGTCCTGACTTTGACGTCGCCGCGGCGATCGGTGAATATCCCGACGCGGCCGGGATTTTGCTCGACACTTACGATGCCGAGCTCGCCGGTGGTACCGGCAAGGTCTTCGATTGGAACGTAGTGCCGCGGGACCTTGGTAAACCCACGATCTTGGCTGGCGGACTTAACGCCGAAAATATTACGCAGGCAATTCGTGCGGTGCGACCTTACGCGGTCGATGTCAGCGGCGGCGTCGAGTTGAGTAAAGGTATTAAAGATCCGAACAAGATGCGCGCCTTCATCAACGCGGTCAATTCAGAATCGAACACATGAGCTACGCATTACCCGATGCGCGCGGCCACTTTGGCATCTATGGCGGCATGTTCGTCGCCGAGACGTTGATGCAGCCGTTGTTGGAGTTGCGCGCGGCGTACGAACGTTATCGCAACGACCCGGTGTTTCTGCAAGAGCTGGATGAAGACCTGCGGCTTTACGTCGGACGGCCTTCGCCCTTGTATCCGGCGCGACGGCTAACCGCGGCCTACAAGGGCGCGCGCATTTATCTCAAACGCGAAGATTTGAATCACACCGGCGCGCACAAGGTAAACAATACTGTCGGGCAAGCGCTGCTCGCAAAGCGCATGGGCAAGACACGGATTATTGCCGAAACGGGGGCGGGGCAGCATGGCGTCGCCACCGCAACGGTCGCGGCACGTTTGGGTTTAGAATGTGTCGTGTACATGGGCGCCGACGATATCGAGCGCCAAGCGCAAAACGTCTATCGCATGAAATTACTCGGTGCCACTGTGGTGCCGGTGACTTCCGGTTCGCGGACGTTAAAAGATGCGCTTAACGAGGCGATGCGCGATTGGGTCGCGAATGTCGACAATACCTTTTATATCATCGGCACCGTTG
>CAZCAK010000344.1:0-2349 GCA_964496605.1 uncultured Acidiferrobacteraceae bacterium
AGGAGGTATAAATAAGTCTGGATGGGACGTTCCGGTTCGTGCAGGGCAGCCGGATCAGCGCCGGGATAGGCACGTCCGAACCATGCAGTCGCGACGCGGCCGGGATCGAGGGTGTTCATGCGCACCGAAGTATTCGATGAAAGTTCGTCGGCCCAGATTTGCGCCATGCCTTCGAGCGCGAATTGCGTCACGCCGTACGCGCCCCAATAGGCGCGCCCGCGACGTCCGACATCGGCGGTGGTAAAGATCACCGAGGCCTGATCGGATTTCTTGAGTAGCGGCAGGCAAACGCGCGTTAGCAAATAGGGCGCATAGAGATTGACCCGCATCACTTGATCCCATTGGTCCGGTGGATAGGACTCGAGCGGCGTTAACACACCGAGCTCCGTTGCGCTATGCACGATGCCGTCGATGCGTCCGAACTCCTGTGTCAGGGTATCGGCGAGATTGAGATAATGATCGAGTCCACCGCGCGCAAAATCGATCGGCAGAATCGCGGCGCGGCCGGGGTGTTCGCGCTCGATCGTGTCGTATACCGTCTCCAGCTTTTTCACTGTGCGCCCCAGCAATACGACTTGCGCACCATGGCGTGCGCAGGCGACCGCGACACCGCCGCCGATGCCGCCGCCGGCACCGGTGACAATAATGACACGTTGATTTAGGAGTTCAGCCGGTGCTTGATAGTTCGGTTGCATGCAAGTGTTGAGTGCGAAGGATTTGGCGCGCGCATTCTACCCCACTGCGCACCGCACCTTCGAGCGTCGCGGGAAATCCGGTGGCGGTATAGTCGCCGGCGAGCCAGATGCCCGCCACCGGCGTGGCGTGGGGCGGGCGGTGACGATCGCATTCGGCGGCGGCGGCGAAAGTCGCCTGTCGTTCGCGAATGACCTTCACCTGTGCGGGTGCCGGCCAATCGGGGAAAAACAGCGCGATGTCTTGGGTGACTTGTTCCACCAGCCGGGCATTGTCCCAACGCGCATGCGGACCAGGACCGCTGATGACGGCCGCAAGCAGGCCGTGTTCGCCGGTGAGCTGGCCGCGATCGAATAACCATTGCGTACTTGTGCCGACTAGGCCAATGAAAGGTTCGGCCAAACGAATATGCCGTGGATATTGCAGATAGATCGTGGCAATCGGGTGATGTTCTAATCGTTCGATCGTCGCCGCGAGCGGTGCCAACGGTAAGTGCGGTCGTAGTAAATCGACACAGGCCTTGGGCGCAGTCGCAATCACGACATGATCGGCCAAGAGGCTGCTTTGTTCTAGATGCACCGCATGCGTCTGGCCGGGACGTAACTCCAAGGCGTGTGCACGTTGCGCCAGGCGCACGCTGCCGCCGTGTTGCTCGATGTAATCGCGCGCCGGTTCTGGGAAGCATTGACTCAGGTCGGCGATCGGTAAGAGTAAATGACTTGCGCGACGATCGGATAGAAATACCGATCGTAGCACGCCGATAAAAATCTGCGCCGAGGCGCTGGCGATCGGTGTATTAAGACTCGCGAGACACAGCGGCTCCCATAGCTGCCGGATGAGCGCAGGGCTTTGCTGTTGTTCCTGTAGAAAGGCCTCTACGTTGGTATCGGCGACAAGCTGAAAATCCGGTCGCTTCAATCGGCGCATAAGGCGCACGACTGCGCGCTTATCGCGGATCGCAATGCCACGCGCCGTCAAGATCGCATAGGCGCTGCCGAACGTTGCGGGCAACGCTGGCGGCATATGTACCGCGATCCGGTCTGCACCACTGTCATAGAGCGTCAGCCGTAACGGAGTGCGGCGAAAGACATTTTCTTCCGGCACACCGACCGCCTTTAGCAACGACAAGACGCCTCGATAGGCTCCGAGCAGTAGGTGCTGGCCGTTATCGACGCGATGATCGCGAAACGGTGCACGGCGTGCGCGCCCACCTAGCTGACGTGAGGCCTCGAGTACCGTGACGGTAGCGCGATGACGTGCCAGCTCCACCGCTGCCGCGAGGCCCGCCCAGCCACCGCCGATCACAACGACGTTCACGTCAGCAACGTTTAGCGACGGCGGCGCCCTTATGACGCCGCCGCGCGCGCCGCTCTTGCCGCAGCGTCGACCAGGCAAGCCATAATTTGCGCAACACCGGCAAGCCGGTTTTGTAATTCATCACCGCGAAGTGGTCGTTGCGAATTTCCTGCAGGAGTGCGCGATAAATACGCGCCATGATGAGGCTCGGCAATTGCGCATAGCGATCTTGCGACGGCAATTGCGCGTAGGCCTTTTCGTAATACTCTTCGGCGCGCGCTGCCTGCTGCGCCAAAAGCTCGCGCAAGGCCGGCGAATCCTCACAACGCAGAATCGCTTCGCTCGTAACTCCATAACGTT
>CAZCAK010000345.1:0-2348 GCA_964496605.1 uncultured Acidiferrobacteraceae bacterium
GCGACGCAAGAAGCGAAGCGCTTCCGCGCGATGATCGACACGCCGGTGTTGACACACATTAAGGCGCGATTCGAAGGTTTAGACGCGTACGACGTCGAACCGATAGCAGTGCCCGACGTGTTCGCGCGCCGGCCAGTGGTGTTATTCGGTAAGTGGCGCGGCGAACCGAAGGGCCGCCTGGTGCTCGATGGGCGTGCCGCCGACGGTTTATTTCAGTCCAAATTGGAAGTGAATCGCGCACCACCCGCGGCGCAGAACGACGCGCTGCGTTATTTGTGGGCGCGGCATCGTATCGCGAGCCTCAGCGATCAAGAGGCCTTGGATGGCGACGGCGGACAGCGCGATGCGATTCTCGATCTCGGCTTGCGCTATAACTTGTTAACGCAATACACCTCGTTTATCGCGGTCGATCATGTCGTGCGCAACGAATTCCCCGACGATAGCAGCAGCGTCGATCAACCGTCGCCGTTACCGCAGGGCGTAAGCAATCTCGCCGTCGGTCAAGCGGTACCGAGCACGCCGGAGCCGTCGACCTGGTCCCTGCTGATTGTTTCGAGTTTGATTCTGATGCTCGCGATACGCCGCCGCGAGACGGCACGGAGGAGCGTATGACGGTCGCATTAAAAGTCAGCTGGGTTGATCGACTGCCGGCGGCGTTGTGGCTGGCGCTACCCGTAGTCGCACTGATGCCGGTGTGGTTATGGTGTGCGGCGCGTCTGCTCGATCGTTCCGACGATCCCCTGGGCATTTTTGCGCTCGCGGTTTTGGTGGTGCTGGTGATACGCGATCGCACACACTTCCATCAGCGACCGCATGCCGGCTGGCTGCTCATCGCGGCGTTACTCGCGGCGGTCGCCATTTTCAGCGGCGCGACACTGCCGGCCTTGTTCCGCGGGGTGCTCGCGGTGCTGGCGGTGTGCGCGGTACTGATGGCGATGCGCGCGCCGGCGCAACCAATGTTGGCGCTGGTGGGGTTGGCGTTACTCGCCTTGCCGTTGTTGTCGTCGCTGCAATTTTTTATCGGTTATCCGTTGCGGGTCGCCACGGCCGAAGTATCGCGTTGGCTATTACTGATGTTTGACGTCGCCGTCACGCGTGACGGCACTGCGCTCACGATTGCAGGGCACTTGGTCATGGTCGATGCACCCTGTTCGGGAATCCAAATGGGTTGGGTCGCGTACTTTACCGCGTGTTTGACGGCGGCGTGGTTGCGCGTTCCGGACGCGCGTTTCCTACGGCGTATACCGCTGGTGGGTGTGGCGGTTCTCGGCGGCAACATCGTACGTAATACCTTGCTATCGATGAAGGAGGCGGGCTTGGTGCAATGGCCGGAGTGGACCCACGATGCCATCGGCCTTGCGGTCTTCGCTATCGTTTGTCTCTTCGTTGTGCGTCACGTCTCCGCGGCGCTGCGTCCGGCAGGTTCGCCGCGACAATTGACGTTTACCTGGAAGCTGCGACCGACACCGGAAGCCAACGCGGCGATTTCACCTGGAACCTGGGGACGCCTATTCGCGTTGACGATTTTAATCGGCGTTACGCTGTGGCCGTGGATACATCCGCAAACCGCGGTCGCGGTGTCGCAAGTGCCGGTGGTCGAGTGGCCGCGCGAACTCGAGGGGCAACCGCTACAGCCGCTAGCGTTATCGGTGGTGGAGCGCCGCTTCGCGGACCGTTTCCCAGGAGCGATTGCGCGCTTTACCGATGGCGTACGCGCGGTGGTATTGCGTCACGTCTTGGCGCCGACGCGCATGCTGCATCCTGCGAGCGACTGTTATCGCGGTGCCGGTTACCGCGTCATTGCACAATCTTTGGAAACGGATCACAGCGATGCATTAACTCGCTGCTTCATTGCCGAGAAGGGCGGTCAACGCCTGCGCGTATGCGAAAACATTATCGACGCACGCGGCCAAATTTTTACCGACACGTCGGCGTGGTACTGGGCCGCGATCATGGGGCATTCGACCGGACCGTGGCGCGCAATGACAACAACCAGCGTGTTGTAACGAAGGGAGGGGTTTGCGAATCGGGGACAGCGCAACCCGATTCGCGTTTTTTCTTCACTTTTTCGCGTGCGACTTGCCGGCTTGTTCGGCCTTTTCGAGTTCATCCTTTTCTTGTTGGCTGAGCTCGTGCCGTTCGCGTTGGGCTTTTCCGACTTTACCGGACTCAACAAATTTCTTTTGATCGTCGTCGTAATGCTTGGCCGACTCGCGATCGCCTTCACCTTGATTGCCGCCCATGAATGTCTCCTATATATAAGGTAGGGTTATCGGTTTGGACTTAATCTAACTGCCCACCAGTGTACGGGCGAATCCGTCGGCGCTACACCAACCTTCGGCGGACCC
>CAZCAK010000346.1:0-2322 GCA_964496605.1 uncultured Acidiferrobacteraceae bacterium
CACGCCGATTGCCAGTCTGTCTACGAAAAACAGATGCGCGGGGACTGGTAGCGGACCGGCAGTAAGAGCGTACTGATATCGACATGATGTTGACCACGTAGGCCGTCGACGAATCGAGCGCATCCGTGGATGCTCTCGTTTCATGTACGACCTTGCCAGCCTGAACGCCGCCCGTCGTCATCATCGCCGCCACCACGGGCATCGGCACCACAATCGCGCCGACGGCATGATGAGCGGTGCGCAAGGCGCGCGGCTCGCGACCTTCGCGGGCGCCAAGCTCGCCGAGGCCGCGGTCGGTGCGGGCCTTGGGTACATGGACGCTTACAGCGGTGAGCCCATGTTCTTTCAGAGCAAGGACGACCCGACGTCGGGCATCGGTCTGAAGGCCGGTCTCGCGTTGGTCTCGAACGCTGCGCAGCTCGCCATGCTGTGGACGGGCACCAACTTCGGCAGCTACCGCACGATGGGCGTCCTCGGCGACGCACTCGACGGCGCCGTTGCTGGTACCGCGTCGGCTTCGTTCGTCAGCTACATGTACCTGCAGGGCAACACGTACGGTGCGGCCAAGCGCTCGAAGGAAACTTCGACCAAAGGCGTCGACTACTCGGCGCCGATGCGCGAGATGGGCGTCGGCGCGGGCGGGTTCGATCCGGGGTACGGCGGCGACGCGGTCTCGAGCGGGCAGCGCGCCGGGGCGGTCGATCCGTTCGCTGGGTACCGCTGAACGATCTATCGGCGAAAGCTGATCAAGTCTTTAAAAATAGCAGTGGGCAAAGGTTGCAAGGAGAATACACAATGTTCGGTCGTCGATCTGTCGCGGTGGCCCGTGCGCAGGGCAACGTTCCCCCCGTTCCTGCCGTGGCCGTGCGCGGTCTCCCGGCGAGCCGTAACGCCGTGGCCTATTCGCCGCGTCCGAACGTTCGTGTCGGCGCGGGTGGCTGCGGTCCTCAGGAAGCCGTGATGCCTGCCGGCAGTCAACAGGCTTGGTGTTACGGCATGCAGCAAGCCGGCCCGATTCCGTTGGGCGCGGGTATCGTCGCGGTTCCGGCCGCCGTCGGTCCCGTGTTCGGTACGGCAACCTACACGCTGCTCCCGGTCGAAGGCTTCACGATCGAAGACATCGACATCATCGAACCGTCGGGGCAGCTCCTCGTCTCCTCGATCCGCGCGGGTCGCAATGAGTTCCTCGAAGCGGGCGCGGTGTCGGCGCAGGCGTTCCAGAGCGCGAAAACGCTCTGCAAGCTCGCCCGCGGGTTCAACATCTTCCCGGCCGTCGGCCTGGTGTTCACCTTCCAGAACCCCATGCTCGTCGCCGTCAATGTCAACGTCACGGCGACCGGGTATCCGATCCCGTGCGCCCAAGGCCTTCGCTGAACCGGTTCTTCCGCTGAACGCGTAGGAACAGGAAAGGAAGACGACCATGGGTACGACTACGGAAAATCCGTTCGGCGCGATGCCGGACTGGTGGGTCACCTCCACGGTGGCAGGCGGCGCGATCACCGGTCAGACCGGCAAGGACGCGACGCTCGCGCGCAACGGTGCAGGCGACTACACCGTCACGCTCGGCAGCAACGGCACCAACTCCGAAAACTGCAGCGTCGGCGTCGATATCTCGGCCACGGCAGGGCTCTTCATTCGCGTGGTGCATACGAGCAACACGGCGAAGCAAATCCTGCTCACGGACAGCGCGAACAACCCGGCCGAGCCGACGCGCATGTCCATCGGGATTCGCCGGCTCGTCTGACGTTCGTTCGGGCGGACGTTCGGAGTGACTCTCGGGCGTCGTTCGAACGATACAGGAGGCTTGCTGGATCATGGGCACAACCACGGAAAACCCGTTCGGCGCGATGCCGGATTGGTGGATTACCGGGGACGTGGTCGTGATTCAGCAGGCCACCGTGCTTTTGGTGCGTGAAGCCAAAGACGCGACGCTCGTACGAAACGCCGTCGGCGACTACACGCTGACGCTCGGGAGCAACGGCATCAACGATGAAAATGCGTTGATCAACGTGGATGTTTCGGCTGGCGCGGGCCTCTTCAAGCGATGGGTGACTCTCTCGCCGACGTCGCGGCAGCTTCTTCTGACGAACCACCTGGACGCCTTGACCGACCCGACGCGCATTTCCATCGCGGTCAATCGCGTGGCCTGAAAGGGGGCAGCGAATGCCCTACCGGCCCACGTTCGCGATTGATGCGATTGGACGAGACGAGCCTGTTGCGGTTGAAATTGGCCTCCGGTCGATGGGGCACTTGCTCGGAGCGCTCGTCGCGACAAACCGCGAATACTTGACACTCCTGCCCGACCAGTTCCCCCCGCTTTAT
>CAZCAK010000347.1:0-2320 GCA_964496605.1 uncultured Acidiferrobacteraceae bacterium
GTTTCCGGATTGTGTTGCGCCTCGATCGTCTTCACTTGCGATTCGCGTGGCGCGAGACCGAGGGTGCGTGCGATCATGCCCGCCAGATCGTTCGCCTGCGTCGGTTTGATGCATACCGCAGTAGCACCGGCGTCGACGCAGCGGCGCCGATCGGTTTCAGTAATGCCGGCGGTGAGTGCAATGATTGGCACGCGCGTGAACGGCGCCGGCAAGGCGCGCACCGCCCGAATCGCATCGAAGCCGTCCATTACCGGCATTTGCAAGTCCATTAAAATGATGTCGTACAACTTTGCGCTTGCCGCAGTTACCGCTTCAGCGCCGTCGGCGGCGGTATCGTAGTGATGCCCGAGATCCTTGAGCATCTTGCCGACGATTTCGCGATTGAGTTCGCTATCATCGGCGAGCAGCACGCGCAGCGCGCGCGGACGATCGCCGCGCGCGGTATAGCGTGTAATTAAACCGCGGGCGCGCCGTTGTTCTTCACTCAATCCGCGTGTCGCCATGGCGGCGCTTAATATGTATGCGAGGTCAGATGTCGCCGGCGGTTTCGGTAAATATGCCGCGAAGCCGAGTTCGTTCAGGCGTTGAGCATCGCCACGCTGTCCGACCGCGGTCATCATCAATAACACGATGTCTTGTGTGTTCGGGCGCGATTTAATTTCGCGCCCGAGCTCCTCGCCGTTCATGCACGGCAAGAACATATCGGTCAGTACCAAATCGAATTGATAACCAGTGCTTTGCGCTACTAAGATCATTTGCAGGGCGGCGACACCGTCGGCGACTTCTTCCACGATGACGCCGAGATCACGTAGTTGCTGCGCTAGCGGTACACGGCTATTGGC
Organism: uncultured Acidiferrobacteraceae bacterium; assembly: GCA_964496605.1. Classification (GTDB taxonomy): domain Bacteria; phylum Pseudomonadota; class Gammaproteobacteria; order Acidiferrobacterales; family CAZCAK01; genus CAZCAK01. Next base: position 843 of record CAZCAK010000347.1, read on the forward strand.
GTTGCCGTCGGCGAGCAGTAAGCGCAAGCCGGAAACCGCTGCCGGTGGTTTTGCGATATTTGCGGCTTCGCTTGCGCAATCGAGTTGGACGTTAAACCAAAACGTGCTGCCTTCGCGTTCTTTACTGCTGACGCCGATCTTGCCGTGCATGCTTTCGACCAGTTCTTTGCTAATGACAAGACCGAGACCGGTGCCACCGTATTTGCGTGCAGTCGAGGGATCGCCTTGGCTATACGGTTGAAATAAGCGATTCAGCGTCGCTGCCGACATGCCGATGCCGGTGTCGGTGATTTCAACGCGCAGCCGGATTTGTTTACCGTCCGACTCGCCGACACTCGTGCGCACGCTGATGCCGCCGTGTTCGGTGAATTTGAGTGCGTTGCTGACGAGGTTAATAATAATTTGACGCAAGCGGCCAGGATCACCGACCAACCGTGCCGGTAACTCCGGCGCTATATGCGTCGTGAGGTTTAAGTTCTTCATGCGCGCCTGTGGCAGCAATAGGGCGATACACCCTTCGATACACTCGCGGAAATCGAACTCGATATGTTCCAGGGCGAGCTTGCCGGCTTCTATTTTGGAGAGATCCAAAATGTCGTTGATGAGATTCAACAGCCCATTGGCGGAGGATTTGATTACGCCGACATAGCGGCGCTGTTCGCCATCCAGCTTCGTCTCCAAGAGCATGTCGACCATACCAATAACGCCGTTCAGAGGCGCGCGTAGCTCGTGACTCATCTTGGAATAGAACTCACCTTTCGTCTGCGCGCTGAGTTTCAAATCGTCCAAGGCGCGTTGCAGCGTCTTGGTTCTATTAACGACGACGCTCTGCGCCTCGTCGGCCATTTTGAAACTGGCGTATTGACCCCAGGTGGCAAAAATAAACGGCATGCAGTCCAGCACCCAGAGCGCGATATTGCTCTGCTGTCCCTCGGTGATACCGTCTAAAGTAATATCGCCGGCCTGGAAATAGCTGACGAGCAGCGTCGCGATAATGACCGCGGCGGCTGCTATTAAAGTTCCCCAAAACGCGTATCGCGACGCCTTGGTGCGGAAGAATGCGAGCTCCCGCATGACTCGTTCGTTGGTATTTTGCATCGTTATGTGCCCCGTAAAATAAGAGGCAAGTTCTGGGCCAAATGGCATGGCGATTGCTTGTATACATAGGCATAGATAGGCGGAGGAGGACGACTTATGAAATGGGATTTAAGATTACGTTCTGTGTTTGCCGCGAAGGCACGCGCCTTGATCAAAGCCGCGGAGGCTGCTGTGGGCGCCGATCAGCAGTTGCAATCCGTGGCGGGTGAGGTCTTCGTCGGCGATGTATACGCCTTACGCGAGGAGATGACGCCCTGCGGCGATAAGGGTTGGGGTAAACGCTGTTACGTGTGCGAAGCCGGCACGCCGCCCCTATAAAAGTTGCTACAATCCACGCGTCGCCGACGCCATCGTCGGTATCTGAGAGACGCCGTGGATAT
>CAZCAK010000348.1:0-2320 GCA_964496605.1 uncultured Acidiferrobacteraceae bacterium
GTGGTTCGTCGCCGGTCAGTTCCATCCGGAGTTCACCTCGACGCCGCGCGACGGTCACCCCCTATTTAAGGGTTATATCGAAGCGGCGCGGGCGTTTCGCGAACGGAAAAATACCCTCGCCGCGCCAAATGCGCGCGGTCTACGCCAGGAGCGCGTTAGTCATTAGATGAAGTTAGTTCGATGAAGTTATGCGGATTCGAGGTCGGTCTCGACCGACCGTTCTTTTTAATCGCCGGCCCGTGTGTGATTGAATCGAAGCAACTGGCAATCGATACCGCCGGTATGCTGAAGGAAATCACCGGCGCGCTCGGTATTCCATTTATCTATAAATCCTCGTTCGATAAAGCCAACCGTAGCTCGCATAAGTCTTTTCGTGGTCCCGGCATGGAGGGTGGCCTCGCGATTCTGGAAGAGGTGCGCAAAACCGTCGGCGTCCCAGTGCTAACCGACGTGCACGACGAAGCGGAAATCGATGCGGTCGCGGCCGTGGTCGACGTATTGCAAACGCCGGCATTCCTTTGTCGCCAAACCGATTTTATTAATGCGGTCGCCGCCGCCGGTAAACCGGTCAATATTAAAAAGGGCCAATTCCTTGCACCCGGCGATATGAAAAACGTGGTCGATAAGGCACGTGCCGCCGGCGGCGAAGGCCGCATTATGGTATGCGAGCGCGGCGCCTCGTTCGGATATAACAATCTCGTATCGGATATGCGCTCGCTGGCGATTATGCGCGAGACCGGCTGCCCGGTAGTGTTCGATGCCACACATTCAGTGCAATTACCGGGCGGACAGGGCACACGTTCTGGCGGTCAACGCGAGCACGTCCCGGTATTGGCGCGCGCCGCGGTGGCGGCCGGCGTTTCGGGTTTGTTTATGGAAACGCATCCGGATCCGGAGAAGGCGCTGAGCGATGGGCCGAATGCCTGGCCGTTAGGCCGTATGCGCGACTTATTGCGCACGTTAAAAGATCTAGACACCTGCGTTAAAAGCGACGGATTCGCCGAGCAGGCACTGGCATAGCGCCCCGCCAAGAAAAACGTTTACTAAAAATCAAATTCGAACATAGGCACCGTTTGTAATGACCATCATCGTCGATATTCACGCGCGCGAGATCATTGACTCGCGCGGCAATCCCACCGTCGAAGCCGATGTGCTGCTCGACTCTGGCGCGCGCGGCCGCGCCGCGGTACCAAGCGGTGCCTCGACCGGTTCGCGCGAGGCGATCGAGCTGCGCGATCAAGACAATCGCCGCTTTGGCGGTAAGGGCGTATTGAAGGCCTGCGCCAACGTCAACGGCGAGATTCGTGACACTTTATTAAACATGGACGCGCGCAATCAGACGCGCATCGATCAGCTGATGATCGACCTCGATGGCACGCCGAATAAGGCGCGGCTCGGCGCCAACGCCACGCTGGCGGTCTCATTGGCAACGGCACGCGCAGTCGCCGCCACCGACGGCGTGCCGCTCTACCGCCATCTCGGCGGCGAAGGGCCGTTCATTTTGCCGGTGCCGTTGATGAACATCATTAACGGCGGCGCGCATGCCGACAATAACGTCGATCTGCAAGAGTTCATGATTTTACCGATCGGTGCGCCGACGTTTTCCGAGGCACTGCGCTGCGGCGCCGAGGTTTTTCACGCACTGCGTAAGGTATTACAAGGGCGCGATCTCAATACCGCGGTTGGCGACGAAGGCGGATTTGCACCCAACTTAAGCTCAAACGAAGCTGCGATCCAAGTCATTCTCGAAGGCATTCGCGGCGCCGGCTATGTCGCCGGTAAGGATGTATTCATCGGCTTGGATGTCGCGAGTTCGGAATTTTTCCGCGACGGGCGCTATGTGCTGGAATCGGAAGGGCAGTCCCTGAGTGCACAAGACTTCGCCGGCATACTCGCGAGTTGGGTCGACAAATATCCGATCGTCACGATCGAAGACGGTATGGACGAAGGCGATTGGGACGGCTGGGCATTGCTGACCAAAAAACTCGGCCAGCGGGTGCAATTGGTCGGCGACGATTTATTCGTAACCAATACCAATATTTTCGCCCGCGGCATTCGCCAAGGTATCGCCAACTCGATTTTGATTAAGCCGAATCAAATCGGCACGCTAACCGAGACCTTGGCCGCGATTGCGATGGCAAAAAACGCCGGCTATACCGCGATCCTATCGCATCGCTCGGGCGAGACCGAGGATACGACGATTGCCGACATTGCAGTCGCAACCGGCGCCGGCCAGATCAAAACCGGCTCGATCTCGCGTTCGGATCGCGTCGCGAAGTACAACCAATTGTTGCGCATCGAAGAGGCGGAGGGCGATAAT
>CAZCAK010000349.1:0-2316 GCA_964496605.1 uncultured Acidiferrobacteraceae bacterium
TATTGGTTCTTGTAAAAAAATCCATCACAGGTGGCGCAACCCGAGACGCTCTTGCCGCGAAATTTTTCCTCCGACGGAATGCCAAGATATTTTGCCGAGGCGCCGGTCGCAATGATGAGTGCGTCGCAGGTATAGGTGCCGGAGTCGCCGCTGAGTTTAAATGGCCGCTGTTTGATATCGGCTGTGTGAATATGATCGAACACGATCTCGGTTTTGAAACGCTCGGCGTGGCGCTGCATGCGTTCCATCAGCGCCGGCCCTTGCAGTCCTTCGACATCACCTGGCCAATTGTCGACCTCGGTGGTGGTCATCAATTGTCCGCCTTGCTCGAGGCCGGTGATGAGCACCGGATTGAGGTTGGCGCGCGCCGCATAGACCGCCGCACTGTAACCGGCGGGGCCAGAGCCCAGGATGATTAAACGCGCGTGCTTGGTTTCAGCCATTAGCTACTCCAAATACCGTGACGGTGACTATGATTACAGGACAGGACCGCAGAATGCGCGATCGCACCGATGATGCAGTGCGCTACATGGGTCCGCTGAGTGGCTGCGATGGTACGCCATTCGACTTAACAGGGTAAAGGAGACGAGATGCGTATTGGTATACCGAAGGAAATTAAACCGCTGGAAGGCCGTGTAGCTTTGATACCCGCGGCCGCGGGCGAGGTGCTGCGCCATGGACACGAGGTTTATTTACAAGCCGGTGCCGGCAACGCCAGCGGCTATAGCGATGAGGAGTATCGCAAGCTCGGCGTCAAAATTTTGCCCGACGCGCGCACCTTGTACGACAAAGTGCAGATGATCGTGAAGGTAAAGGAACCGATCGCACCGGAGTTTCCGTTGTTGCGCGAAGATCATTTGTTATTTTCGTATTTGCATCTCGCTGCCAACGCGCCGTTGACGCGCGTGCTGCAAGAAAAGGGACTCATCGCCGTCGCGTTCGAGACGGTCGAGGTGCGCGGTAAGTTACCGCTATTGGCGCCCATGAGCGATATCGCCGGACGTCTCGCGGTGCATATCGGAATGAATTTATTACACGTACCGCACGGCGGTCGCGGCTTGATGCTCGGCGGTTTGCCGGCAGCCGAACGCGGCCGCGTCGTGATTCTGGGCGCCGGCGAAGCCGGCGGCAACGCCGCGCGCGTTGCCGCGGCGCTCGGTGCCGAGGTCACGGTATTTGCCCGCAGTCGCGAAAGCCTCGAACGCATGCATCAAATTGGGCCAAATGTAACGGCGCTGACCTCGTATGCCGACGCCATTGCGGAGGCGGTCGCTAAGGCCGACTTACTCATCGGTGCGGTGTTGATTCCGGGGGCACGCGCACCGCATCTCGTCACCGAGGCCATGGTCAAGCGTATGCCGCGCGGCAGTGTTATCGTCGATATCGCAATCGATCAGGGTGGCTGTATCGAAACGATTCACGCCACCGATTACACCAAGCCGACTTATGTGTTACATGATGTAGTGCATTTTGGTGTCACCAATATGCCGGGCGCGGTGCCGCGCACCTCGGCGCAGGCGCTGTCGGCGGCGATTTTGCCGTACGTCTTGCGTTTAGCCGACGCCGGCGAGGCGAGCGATCCGGAAATGCAAATGGGCATTAACATCAGCCGTGGACGCATCATGCATCCAGCGGTCGCGGCAGCGGTGGCATAAGCAATTTTTGGGCTACCAAATGTAATAACTTGGTTATCGCTCCGACGAAAGTCGGATATGGGCCCTACGTCCCCTCTCCACAATGCAGCGGCGATTTTCGCTGAGCAGCGGTGCTCTGCTGAAGCACCGTACTTCATATCAGAGGACGCCGTGGCTACCGACCGGGAAGGTAAGGGACAATTGAAATCGGTGGTGTCGGAGCGGCGCCGACCCAGCGCCACGGAGTTGGCGCTAGAGATGGCCGCCTTACGTGAGGAGTTGGCGGCGATTCAGCGCCTCGGACAGGCGCTTGCCGATTTCGGCGCACGCGCGCGTATTGACGAGCGCATCTCGCGGTTACGCGACGAGTTCGAAGACCGATTGTTGGAATACGCGCAGGCATTGGAGCGTAGCAATCACGAGCTCACGACGAGTTATCGGTTGCTGAAGCTCGTCACCGATAGCATCCCAGATCCGATATACGTCAAGGATCGCCATAGTCGTTTTCTGATGTGCAATATCGCACTTGGCGAAATCCTCGGTGTGTCGGCGCAAGACCTGATTGGCACGACCGGTGCTGCGTACTTGCCGCAAGAGACTCTCGATCAAGTACTGGCTGACGACGGCAGGATCATGGCCAGCGGTGCGCTGCACCGATACGAGGAAACGATATTGCTGGCCG